>JBAYVX010000174.1:0-4283 GCA_041674365.1 Kiritimatiellales bacterium
CCTTCGATGAGCAGCGGCATCAGTCCCAGCAGAATGCCCTGCAACGTCACCGATTTAATGACGGAGCGAATCCGGCTGGTGCCCAGCGCCGACAGATTGAGCACGAGCACGATAACCAGCGTTGCATTGAGTAATGGATTCATAAACGTTACCTCACCAGTAAAACAAAACCGAAGCCGCAGAATAAAATCGCGGCGATCAGCAGATGCGGAACATGCCTCATTTGCAGGCGGGCCATGACCGATTCCACGATGCCGATCGTTACGGCAACGCCCAGCATTTCAAGGATGAACAGCGACCAGTCCAGCAGGGCCGATCCGGTCTGAAAGGGAAAGACGATGTGCAGCAGCACCGCACTCAGCACAAACAGTTTGATGGAGGCTCCGTAGAGAATGAGTCCCAGTAGCGGCCCGCTGTGATCGAGCACCATCACTTCATGAATCATGGTCAGCTCCAGATGCGTATTGGGATCGTCCACGGGAATACGGCTGTTTTCCGCCAGCAGCAGAATGAACAGACCAACCGCGACCAGCACCAGCGCAGCGGCGGCCGTCTGGCCGCCGGACGTCATCGGCGCGTGCAGCATATCGGTCAATTTTAGCGAGCCGGACATTTTTGCCAGCACCAGCAGCGCAAAAAACAAGGCGGGTTCCGACAGGCAGGCGAAAGTAACTTCGCGGGCGGCACCCATTCCTTCAAAGGCCGAACCGGTATCCAGCGCTGCGGTCGTCGTGAAAAACCGGCTGAGTCCCAGCAGATAGGCGAACAGAATCAGATTGCCGGTGAAGGTGATCGGCGCGTTGAACGGGCCCATCGGAATCATCAGTCCGGCCAGGATCATCGTGGTCAGTGTAATAACCGGTGCGGCGGTGAATACCCAGGTGGTGACCTGACTGATCACGACGCCTTTGCGGGCCAGCTTGATCAAATCGTAATACGGTTGCAGCAGCGGCGGCCCGTTGCGTCCGGCAAAAAAGGCTTTGGTCTTATTGATCACGCCGAGCAGCAGCGGCGGCATGATCAACAGAAGCACGATATGGATGAAAATATCAGTCATGGTTTATTTTCCATATTCTTATTCAATCTCTTTTTCCCCATGTAAATGATGATTACAGCGAGCAAGGCGGAAATGGCGAATCCAATGGGATAGATGTAAAGCCAAGGCGTAGGGTGTGATTCTCCAACTTTGGTGGCTAGACTTTCACCGAGTGCCTTAAAGTACCAGAGGAAGTGCGTTGTCGTAATGCTGCCGATTCCAAGCATGACAAACGCCCTCCATCGTTTCAGTGCGCAGAATGCCGCTACGAACGCGGCAATAGAAATTGGCAAGCATCCAATTCCGCTCCAGAAGATTACCTGTGATAAAATCTCTTGATTTGCGTTATTCATATTTCTTATTCCAGCTAGGTGCTACGTTCATCTTCCTATCCCCAAACTTTCCCAGAAAAGTAAAAACAGCAGGACGATCAGAATGTAGAGCAGGTAAATCTGTACGCGGCCCTGCTGAAGCAGACGCAGCTTCATCATTTGACGCGCGGAATAGTGGAAAACCGGCAGAATCGCCCGCTCCAGCAAGGTGTCGGGAAACTCGGCGGCGAATCGGGTTCCAGACGGAAATACCGAATCAATCGCCGGACGCTGCGTGCGCGGATGCAGCGCCCACGCGAACAGTCCCGTCAGCATTTCCGCAAGAGACGATCCGGTGTACTGCGCGCGCGGTACAGGTTGCGCATAACCACAGCTCCATGTGCCAATCGGCGCGGCGGCCCGGCGGATTTTTAAACGGAGCAGCACGATAGAAAGAGCGGCGATAAGAATAAGAGCTAAAGCGGTGATGCTGATCCATTGGAGCGGCGCCAGAGAATGCAGCAGAAGATTTTCAGCCACCGCTGGATCCATCCATTGCGCGGCGGCTTTTTGAAGCAGCGGCAGTCCAAGTTGCGGAAAAATACCCAGCGCGATGCAGCCGAGGGCTGGAACAATCATCGGATAACGCATTAACGGTTTCGGATCATGCGGCATTGTCTGAAAGGCGCAGCGCGGCTGTCCGAGAAAAACGGCGCTGTAGATTTTTACAAAGCAGGCCAGCGCCAGCGCGCCAATCAGCGCCAGTGCGACCACGCCGGTCGCGGCGGCTGGACAGGTTTCCAATGTTTGGAAAAGTCCGATATAAATCAGCCATTCGCTGATGAAACCGTTCAGCGGCGGCAGTCCGCAAATCGCCACGGCACCCAGCAGAAAAAGTCCGGCGGTTTGCGGCATGAATTTGGCCAGTCCGCCCATCCGGTTCATGTTGCGTGAATGCACAGCGTGCATAATAGTTCCGGCGTTCATAAAGAGGAGCGATTTGAACAGACTGTGGTTCCAGGCGTGCAGCAGTGCACCGCCGAGGCCGAGCAGAATCAGATCGGCCCGGTGAAACGTTCGTCCCAGCAGCGCCAGTCCGATGCCCATGGCGATGATGCCGATGTTTTCAATACTACTATAAGCCAGCAGGCGCTTGATGTCGTTCTGTCCGAGCGCGAAGGCCATGCCGAGAATGCCGGTGAGTGCGCCGAGTCCGAGCAGAACGCCGCCGTTCCACGCTTCCGTGACCGGCAGCAGCGTAAGGATGCGGATAATTCCGTAAATGCCCATTTTCAGCATGACGCCCGACATGACGGCGGAAACGTGGCTGGGCGCGTTGGCGTGCGCGCCGGGCAGCCAGATATGAAGCGGCATGATTCCCGCTTTAAATCCGAATCCGATGACGGTCAGAATAAACAGCGCCGTTGCCGCGTCACGTGTCAGCAGGCCGGGGTCAATAGTTTCCAGCGCGAAGCTGCCGGACAAATGCCGCAGCAGCGCGAACAGCGCCAGCAGGCAGACGGTTCCGGCGTGGGTTGCGACCAGATAAACCCATCCGGCGCGCCGGACTTCGCTTTTTTCGTTTTCTGTGGTGGCCAGAAAGAAAGCGGCCAGCGCCATGATTTCCCAGAAGATCAGCAGTAATACAGAATCGCGGGCGATCACAACCATCACCATCGCGCCCGCCAGCAGGCCGTAAAAGAGGCTGAGTCCGCGTCCGTTGTCCGGATGTTCGCTTTGCTTCCAGTAATCCAGTCCGTAAATGGAACCGAGCGTGGGAATGGTGAAAACAGGAATCAGAAACACGGCGCTCAACGGATCCAGCGCAACGGAGAAACGTCCCCACGGCAGATGCCACGGAAACGATAACATGCAGGGCGCTGACGAAAGCAGCGCGACGATCAATCCGCACCAGCCGATTGCGCTGCCCAGCAGCATCAGCGCAGTTGCCGACCGTTGCGCGGCATTCGACTGCCGCGAACAGCCGCAGGCCGGAAGTCCGCTGACGAGCATCAGGCCCGCCGCCATTAATATCAGCCACAGTCCGTTCATGACTGAAGCTCCAGAATAGATAGTTTGGTTTTCATGGGTTCTAACGGGTAAACAGCTTTTTAAAAATTGAAACGATGGGCAGCGTCCAGATCAGCAGGGCGATGACGGTGATGGCGACGTAAATCAAATACTGTTGTGCGAGTCCGCGCTGCAACGGACGGACTTTGCCGAAAAGATGTGTGATGAACCGCGCTGCAGGCAGCAGTTTCTGATCGAGTACCGGTTCGTCCTGATGCGATTCAAAGCGGGACGGTTGCGCGAAAACCGACCGGATCTGCGGTTCGTGAATTTTGGGACGAAGCACAAAGCGGAACAGGCCGGTGAGCATTTGGGCAAAGGATGACGCGGTGTATTGCATGCGTTCCGTCGGACGCGCGTAACCGCACGACCAGGTGATCATATGCGGCGCGCTGCTCCACTGAATTTTACGGGACAGCCAGCGGTATAAAACAAAACTGATTACGACAAACGCCGTGCCTGCGATCGTGATCGCGGTCAGCGGCGTCAGTGTATTCAACGGGCAGGACGATTGCAGCACGCCGTCGGTATCCCACGCCAGAATCGCCCGGCTCAGGATTGGAGTCACCAGCAACGGAAACAGGCCGATGACCGCGCAGCATCCGGCCAGCACGCCCATAGGAATCTGCATCGAAAGCGGAGACTCGTGCGGAGCGTCTTTCTGCGGCTGACGGGGAAGGCCCAGAAACACCGCGCCGTACACTTTGACGAAACAAGCCAGCGCCAGCGCACCGATCAGCGCCAGTACCGGCACGGCAAGCGCGACCGCCGGCCACGACAGCGGCGCGGCGTCCGTGGCAGTGTGGAACAGGCCGAAATAAATAAACCACTCACTGACGAATCCGTTCAACGGCGGAAGGCCGCAG
>JBAYVX010000175.1:0-4248 GCA_041674365.1 Kiritimatiellales bacterium
CTCTACGAATCTCCTCAGCGGCCTGTGGGAGTCCATTACGGACAGTGGATCGGGAACGAATCACCTGTTTGTGAAGCCGGTTCCGGAAGAAGTTCCGCTTTATCTCCGGTTGCGGGTGTCTGAATAGAAGCAGAAAATTATAAAACTCGTCTGCATCGCTTTCCCGCTGACTTTCGGAATCAACAAGAACGCGACGCCGGCACGAGAGCGACCTGCCTTGTTAGATGCCATCACCCCTTAAAGCAATGCGGAAGCAAGGCACTAAGGCAAATGACCTCGTATTCGTTCAGTTCCGAAGCCTGCGCAACATAGACAGAAAATTCTTCGCGACAGAATTCGCTCAGCACCTGACGGCAGGCCCCGCAGGGATACGGCATGCTGTCGCCGACCGCAACAACGGCCAGCGCCACGAAATCGCGCCGTCCGGCGGCAATCGCCGTGAAAATCGCCGTGCGCTCGGCGCAGTTGGTCAAGCCGTACGAAGCATTTTCCACATTGCACCCGGTAAACACATGACCGTCGGCACAGAGCAGTGCCGCACCGACTTTATAGTTGGAGTACGGCGCGTGAGCTTTTTGGGCCGCTTTGGCTGCCGCTTCCAGAAGTCCTTCAGTTTTCATTTTTATCCTCAAGTTCTTCATCGATTGCCATGCGGTAAATGGAAGAAAGCTCTTCTACGCCGCGCACACACACATGCAAATCTTTCAGAAGCCCGTTCTCAAGTCCGTAAATCCAGCCGTGAATGGCAAGTTCCTGACCGCGCTTCCAGGCTTCCTGCACAAAAGTGGTGTGACAGACGTTGGCCACCTGCTCGATTACATTCAGCTCGCACAGCTTATGTGTGCGCCGCTTCAAACTGGATATGTTGTTCAGCGTAGATTCGTATTTCTGGTAAACATCGCGGATATGCCGCAACCAGTTGTCCACCAACCCCTGCGGGCGGTTGTCCATGGCCCCTTCAACCCCGCCACATCCGTAATGCCCACAGACGATGATGTGCTTCACTTTCAGATAATCGACCGCGTACTGCAGCACCGACAGACAGTTCATATCGGTGTGAATCACCATGTTGGCAATGTTACGGTGTACAAACACTTCGCCAGGTGCGAGTCCGATAATTTCGTTGGCCGGAACACGGCTGTCCGAACAGCCGATCCAAAGATATTCAGGCGCCTGCTGGTTCGACAGTTTTTTGAAAAACTCCGGGTCTTTTTCAACAATTCCGTTGGCCCAGTTCCGGTTGTTTTCAAACAGTTGGTTCAATACGCGCATTGTTCTGCAAAGCTCCTTATGACAGTCCGCATTAGCGGCATGGTTTCGTTCGCAGTGCGAATCACATCCTCAGCCGTCAGCTTATCGTCGCCAAGTCCCGCTGCCCAGTTGCAGACGCAACTGAGTCCCGCGACCTTCAAGCCGAGTGCATTGGCAAAAATCGCTTCCGGCACCGTGGACATGCCGACGGCATCCGCACCGAGTGCGCGGAAGGCGCGCACCTCGGCAGGCGTCTCAAACGTCGGCCCGGACGTTGCGAGATAAACCCCGGAGGCATCGGCTCCGGCGCCAATCAGCGCCTGCCGCAAACCATGATCGTAAACCGTCGTCTGGTCGGGAAAGCGCGCGCCAAACGCCGGATTATGTACGCCGACCAGCGGATTGCCTCCAAGCATATTGATGTGGTCTTCAATCGCCATCAGTGTGCCGGGCCGCAGATCGTCACGGATACCGCCGGAAGCGTTGGTGAGCAATACGGTCTGCGCGCCGAACTGTTTTAAAATCCAGACTGGAAGAACAACCGGCGTCCAGCCTTCGCCTTCGTACAGATGGCGGCGGCCCTGAAAAACAAAAACCTCGGTACCGCCAAGTTCCGCATGGAGAAGCTGCCCGGCATGACCCGGCGCGCCGGTTCTTCCAAGGTTTGGAACTTTTTTGTAAGGAAGCGATGCGTTGACCGAAAAATCTTCGACCGCTCCGCCCCAGCCGGAGCCGAGAATAATACCAAGCCGCGGCCTTGCCTGCGGCCACGCTTTTTTCACGGACGAAACCGCTTCATCAAGGTGTGTCTGACTGATCGCTTGCATGGGCTTGATAGTAAAGAGATCAAAGCGTAGCATCAAGCCCATGAACGAAGCATTTATGCGCGAAGCGATTGCTCTTTCCATCCAGAAAATGGAAGACGGTGAGGGCGGTCCGTTCGGCGCGGTGATTGTCAAAGACGGTGAAATCATCGGGCGCGGCTGGAATCGCGTCACCTCGATCAACGACCCGACGGCGCACGCGGAAATAGTGGCAATCCGCGACGCCTGCGCAAAATTAAAATCCTTTGATCTTGCCGGATGTGAAATCTACGCCAGTTGCGAGCCCTGTCCGATGTGTCTCGCCGCCATCTACTGGGCGCGGCTCGATAAACTGACTTTTGCCGCCACGCGTACCGATGCCGCCGATGCCGGGTTTGATGACGAATACATTTACAGTGAAATTTGCCGCTCCCGGTGGTCACTGCTCTGCCGAAAATTCGTCAGAGCCTCTCTCGCTGCGCTCGGGTCCAAAGATTGGAAAAAACGCGCCCTGCCTGTCGAACAGGGATTGCAGAATGAAGCACACAAAGCTTTTGAGCAGTGGAAAGAAAAAACCGACCGGACGGCTTATTGATCGTCATCATCCCGCGGGCTGAAGTAATCACAAACCGGCAGCGAAAACAGAATCCCCATCAGGATGCCGTTCCCCACCGCCGTCAGCAGAGCAAGACCCAGCAAAACCCAGAAGCTTCCGCCGGTCAGGGTCAGCACAGCGCTGACTGCCGTGAACAGCACAGAAAAAGCAAACAGAGCGGCAAGCATAATCTGCACAACCAGCCAGGCCAGCCGGGAACGCTGAATAAACCCGCGGAATACCGACACAGCCAGCAGCAGGTAACAGAAGAGCTGCAAAATACCGGATACCAGATGACCCGGACGAACCACTCCGGTAATCAGCGCATACTGCACCACAATCACCACCAAAACTGCGCCTATCAACCCGTCGGTATATTTCGGCATAATTTTCTGAAGTCGTTTCACGCAGCGTGCCCTCCAATAATTTCTGCGACCAGCTTAACCGGTTCTACAACGGCGCCAAGTTTAAAAGCTTTTTTCACCCGACCGGAGGGAGAGAGGCCGCCCCGTCAAAGTCGGGGCGGCAACGCAGTGAAATTCCCCGTGGCAAGCCACGCGGGGCGTCTGTGACGCAAAGCGCAGCCCTTGTGCTTCGCACGGGCTACATGGAAAAAGGGGGTCACTCGCTCCCCCTTACATCCCCCTAACTATTGAAGACATTCACCCCACGCGGCAAGCCGCGGGAACCCCTGTCTTGGTTTGTTGGATTCTTTACTGAGAACAGATTGAACAAATCCCGCAGCCGGACTATGATGCCAGTTTTCGTTCACTTATAATTGAGGTGTATACATGAGAAAACTGTTTGTCGCCGCATTTGCACTGTTCGCAATCACCCTGAACCTTGTTGCTGATTTAACCCTGCCAACCATTTTCACCGATCACATGATTCTACAGCAGAAGCAGCCGGTTCCGGTCTGGGGCAAAGCAGACCCCGGCGCAACCGTTACTGTTGAATTCGCCGGACAGACAAAAACGGCGCAAACAGATGCCAACGGCAGATGGCGCGTTGATCTCGATCCGATGGACGCCAATGCAGAGCCGCAGAAGATGGCCGTCACCTCTTCAAAGGGAAGCAAAACCGGAATCTGTGATGTCCTGATCGGTGAAGTCTGGCTCTGTTCCGGCCAGTCCAATATGGGATTGCCCATGAACCGGTCTGAAGATGCGAAAGCTGCCATTCCCGCCGCCGGTAATCCGCTCATCCGCCTCTACAAAACACCCACGACCTTCTCTCAGACGCCGACGGAAAAGATTAATGCCGCATGGACCCCCTGCACTCCACAAACCGTTCCGAATTTTTCAGCCGTCGCCTACTACTTCGGTAAAAAACTGCAGAAGGAGCTCAGCGTACCGGTGGGTCTGTGGCAAAGTGCATGGGAAGGAACCCGCATCGAACCGTGGACTCCGCCGTATGGCTTTGAGGACTTTGACTCTCTCGCCGACATTCGTGAACAAATTAATAATTTCCCAGAGGGATACGGAACGGACCCGGAAAAAGTGAAACAGGAACGGCAGCACCCGACCGTGATCTACAACGCCATGCTTCACGCCAACATTCCCTTCGCTATCAAAGGCGCCATCTGGTACCAGGGCGAAG
>JBAYVX010000176.1:0-4175 GCA_041674365.1 Kiritimatiellales bacterium
AAATTCGGTGACAACGACCTGCTCGCCGCGCTTGTTTCCATTCTCGTCAGTGCCGACGCGCTGATCCTGCTTTCCACCACCGACGGACTCAAAGACGACAACGGGCAGCGTGTTGCTTTTGTCGAACAGGTTTCTGAAGACGTACTCGCTCTGGATAAAGGCAAGAACGGCCATCTTTCCACTGGCGGCATGAAATCAAAACTCATGTCCGCCGGCAGAGCCGCCGCCGCCAATATTCCCGTCGTCATCGCTGACGGCCGAACCGACGGCATTATTCAAGCCGTACTCGGCGGCGGCGATACAGGAACTTTAATCGTATCCAGATAGAATTTCCCACGAATCACTCGAATCAACACGAATAAAAGACCTCTCCAGTTCGTGATTATTCGTGTAAATTCGTGGGTGAAAAATACGAAGGAAATGAAATGAATCTGCACGATACAATGATCGAAATGGGCATAAAGGCTGTTCACGCATCGCGTGAACTGGCCAAACTTTCGTCCCGTAAAAAGAACATCATCCTCGAAGCCATGGCCGACGAAATCGCCCTGCAGAAAACCGCGATTCAGGAAGCCAACGCCAAAGACCTCGCCGCCGGACGCGAAGCCGGACTTTCCTCCGCCATGCTCGACCGCCTGACGCTCACCGATGCCCGCATCGACGGAATGATCAAAGGGCTGCGCGAAGTCGCCGCGCTCAAAGATCCCGTCGGTAAAAAGCTCGCCACCATCCAGCGTCCCAACGGACTGGTCATCAAAAAAGTGCGCGTGCCGATCGGCGTCATCGCCATCATTTATGAATCGCGTCCCAACGTCACCGCCGACGCCGCCTCGCTCTGCTTTAAAACCGCCAACGCCGTCATCCTGCGCGGCGGCAAAGAAGCCATGCACTCCAACGCGGCGGTCGCCAAAGCGCTGCGCGACGGCGGCCTGAAACAGAAAATGCCATCAAGTGCCATCCAGCTCGTTGAAACCACCGACCGCGACGCCGTGCGCGAGCTCTGCCAGATGGTCGGCAAGGTCGATCTGATTATGCCGCGCGGCGGCGAAAGCCTCATCAAAGCCGTCACCGAAATGGCCTGGGTACCCGTCATCAAGCATTACAAAGGTGTCTGCCATACCTATGTCGATGCCAAGGCCGACATCGATATGGCGCTTGCCATCGCCGAAAACGCCAAGTGCCAGCGCCCCGGCGTCTGCAACGCCATGGAAACGCTGCTCGTCCATAAAGATGTTGCAGCCGTATTCCTGCCCCGCATGATTGCGCGCTTCAAAGAACTCGGTGTTGAACTGCGCGGCGACGAAGCGGTTCAGAAATTCGATGCCTCGATCAAGCCCGCCACCAAAGAGGACTGGTACGCCGAATACCTCGACATGATCCTCGCCGTCCGCATCGTCAAAAACGTGCAGGCCGCCATCGAGCACATCAATACCTACGGCTCCAAACACTCCGACGCCATCGTCACCACCGACGCCAAGGCGGCGAAGCTGTTTTTGACGCAGGTCGATTCCGCTACCGTCTATGTCAACGCCTCAACACGCTTCACCGACGGCGGCGAATTCGGCATGGGCGCGGAAATCGGAATTTCGACCGACAAACTCCACGCCCGCGGCCCCATGGGACTTGAAGAACTGACCACCTATAAATATGTCATCTCCGGCTCCGGTCAAATCAGGATCTAATCTTATGAAAAAAAGAATCTGCCAAATTCTTTTCTTCCTAACTGTAATTAGTTGTTCTCTCGGTGTTTTCGCAGCAGATGCAGCCATCGAATGGCGTAAGGATTACAACGTTGCCATACAAGAGGCCAAAGAGAAAAACCTGCCGGTGTTCTTGCTGTTCACGAACTCTAAAAGCTGCCCGTTCTGCCGAGAAATTGAAGAAAGGATTTTTTCCCGCAGGGTATTTCAAAAATTCTGTCAAAATGAAGCTATCCCGCTGAAAGTAGAGTTCGCATCGCTATTTGGAACGGGTCAAAAAGTAACTAAAGCTGACATCAAGCAGGTTTGTAAAAATGCTAATATTCCTTCTTCCATTGAAATGGGGTCATGGCCGTACGTTGTATTCATTTCTCCAGATGGAACCGTTCTTCTGCAATCCAGAGAAAATGGCAGAACAGATCCTGACACCTTTGTAAAAAAGTATAAAAAAGCTCTGCCTAAAAAGAATTAGTCTGCATTAAAACCCCTCTAAATCCCGCCATCAGAATTCGCCCCGGCATTCGAGTGTCCTTCCAAACCTTGGCGAAGGGGTCGGTTCGATATTTTAATATCTTCCTTTTCCAAACCTTGGAAACTTCCGGGCAGGCTTTTGCCGCTCCGCTTCTTTTGAAATACAAAAAGCACTTTCGGAATACCTCAGATCCAATGGTTGGAATTTTTCGTGTAGTTCGTGGTTTTCGTGGTTCAATTTTTTCCAATGTTTGGAACCCATCCGCATTCATCCGTGTCCATTGCCACTCTCTTCGGTCGTTGCCGTCGCTTCGCAACGGCCTCTGCCTTCGGCGGTCCGTGGTGAAAACTCTTCCAATGTCTGGAAATTTGCGTTCATTCGCGAAAATTCGCGGTTCAACATCTCCCTGTGTCTGGAAATTAGTGTCGATTAGTGGAAATTAGCGGTTAACATCCGCCCCATGGATTCGATGAACTCACCACAGGTGTTTGAAAAAATTGCAGAGCAATCGGAAGCGCGGCTGGATCTATGGCTGACGGAGACCGTGCCGGAGCATTCGCGGTCGCGCTGGCAGTCCTTAATTAAGGAAGGCCGCGTAACCGTCAACGGCGCGCCGGGCAAGGCCAACCTGAAAATCCATACGGGTGACCGCGTGGAGTGGTCGATTCCCGATCCGGCTCCCGCCGCACCGCAGGCCGAAGAGATTCCGCTGAACATTCTTTACGAAGATAAGCACATGATTGTGATCAACAAACCCGCCGGGCTGGTGGTGCATCCAGCGGTCGGCAACGAGACCGGCACGCTGGTGAATGCCCTGCTCCATCACTGCACCGACCTGACGGGCATCGGCGGCGAAATCCGCCCCGGCATTGTTCATCGGCTCGACAAAGACACCAGCGGCGTGATGGTGATCGCCAAAAACGAGCTGGCGATGGCTGAACTCTCACGGCAGTTCAAGGAGCGCGATACGGAGAAGGAATATCTGACAATCGTCTGGGGCGTGCCGTACGGTAAGCGCGGCACGGTGGAAACGACGATCGGGCGCCATCCGGTTCACCGCAAGAAAATGGCGGCAAACGTCCGCAACGGGCGCGAGGCGGTTTCGCATTATGAAGTGCTGGAGGCGCTCGGCGAAGCGGCGCTGGTGCGCGTGAAAATTGAAACGGGCCGGACGCATCAGATCCGTGTCCATATGGCGCACATCAAACATCCGGTCATCGGCGATACGGTTTACGGCCGCGGGCGCGCATCCACCGTTAAAGCCGGTCGCCAGATGCTGCAGGCCGCCAAACTTGCCCTGAACCATCCAAAGACCGGAAAACGGATGACCTTCGAAGCCCCGCTTCCGGACGATATGAAAGCCCTGCTCAAACAACTGCGTTCAGACCTGAAGAAAAAATAACCGCAGAGAGTGCATTCCAAAAGGAGAACCAAGATGAACGTACTGAAAACTGTACCGCTCTTATTCCTTATCCTTTCATTCCGTCCGGCAATGGCCGAAGTGCTCAATCCGATCCCCGGGTCGGATTACAAACAGCAGGTTTTTGCGGATGACTTCTCCGGAGCGGTTCTTTCCAAAGATTGGAAACTGTATAAAAGCTCATCCGTCGTCAAAGACGGCGTTCTCGTCGGGATTGAAGAAAAAGGCGGCGGACACGCTGCGGTTCACAGCATTTCTCTGGAGCCGTTCAGCGATGTTGAACTGGATATCGATCTTCAGTTCGCAGGATCCAAGCTGACCAACCTGACCTTCAACCAGAACGGATTTAAAGGATCGCATGCCGGACACATCTGCCGGGTCATCGTATCGCCAACCGCCGTTATTCTGCGCGACGGCAAAACGGGTGTCTTTAAAAACGAGATCTTTGAAATGCAAAAGGCGAAAACAACCGACGAGGCCACCAAAGAGCTGCTGAAAACCAAAGAGGCGAAGTTTCCGGTGAAGTTGGAAACCAATCAATGGTACTCGGTCTCGGTTCGTATCAAAGGCGACGTCATGCAGG
>JBAYVX010000177.1:0-4135 GCA_041674365.1 Kiritimatiellales bacterium
CGGGCCAGACCGACGCGGCACTGTCCTTCGAGCAGCTCGCCAACGGTACGAATGCGGCGGCTTCCCAGATGATCGATATCATCGAGAGTGCCGTTACCCATACGGATGTTAATCAGATAGCGAACCGCCTCGACGACGTCTTCTTTATCCAGCGTCAGTGAAGTCGCTTTGGTTCTCAGCTTCTGCTGAATCTTGTAGCGTCCAACGCGGCTCAGACTGAAGCGGGTTTCATCAAAGAAAAGACGCTTGAGCATCTGGCGGGCTGAGGCGGTAGTGGGCGGATCACCCGGACGGAGCTTTTGATAAAGGTCTTTAATTGCTTCATCAACGGAACGGGTGGTGTCTTTCTGGATGGTCTTCATGAAAAGACCTTCGTCCCAGGAAACATTGACCACTTCGACGTTTTTGTAGCCGGCGAGCTTCATACGCTGAATCATATCCAACGTGAGCGCGTCGTAACGGCGGCCGATAACCGACTGGGAGTCGCTGTCAACCGCGTCGTCTTTGAGTACCAGATTGGAAAGTTCCGCTTCATCGCCAATGCGTTTGCTCAGCTGGAAGTTTTCAATGGTGTAATAGAGATTGATGATCTCTTCGTCTGTGCCGTAACCAAGAGCACGCAGGAATGTGGAGGCAAGGAATTTCCGGCGGCGGCGTTTGCGATCCAGATAAACATACAGCAGGTCGGAGGTATCGAACTGGGTTTCCACCCAGGAACCGTGATCCGGAATAATCCGGAAGGAGTACAGAAGTGAGCCGTTGGCATGAGTAGTCTGTTCAAAGCAAATGCCCGGCGAGCGGTGCAGCTGACTGACGATTACGCGCTCGGCACCATTGATCACAAAGCTGCCGCGATTCGTCATTAAAGGAATCTCACCCATGAACAGGGTGTCTTCGCGGATGTCTTCATTCTCGCGCAAACGAAACGTTACATAGAGCGGAGCCGCGTAGGTTTCGCCTTCTTTAACGGCTTCCACATACGACAGGTTCGGCTCTTTGATTTCGTAGCTTGCGAAATCAAGCGCTATTTGACCGTCATAGCTCTCGACCGGAAACGCTTCGCTCAAAACCGCCTGTAAGCCGATTTTTTTGCGGCGCGACGGGGCAACTCCATCCTGCAGAAACTCCGCATAGGAATTAGTCTGAAGCTCAATGAGATCCGGCGCTTCAATTACGTCTATCAGTTTTCCAAAGTTTTTTCTATCGGCCATTCCATCACCTTCAGGCTCTTGTTGGACGCTTCATCCCGTACTGCACACAAAAACGCAAACGGGCTCACGAAATACAAACATACTACCTGACGCGCAGAAGCACCGGCGGGAAAACCGCCGGACCCGACTGCGCATCGCTTCTGTTACTTGATTTCGATCGTCGCGCCAGCGGCTTCGAGCTTGGCTTTGATGGATTCGGCTTCTTCTTTGGAGACGCCTTCTTTGACCGTCTTCGGAGCACCGTCCACCAGATCCTTGGCTTCTTTAAGACCCAGCGAGGTTACGCCGCGAAGCTCTTTAATAACCTGGATTTTCTGTGCACCGGCCTGAGCCAGCACAACTGTGAACTCCGTCTTTTCAGCAACCGCTTCGGCTGCTGCCGCGCCGCCCGCTGCCGCTACGGCAACTGGAGCTGCCGCGGAAACGCCCAGACGGGTTTCCAGAGCTTTGACGAGCTTCGAGAGCTCAAGTACGGAAATGCTTTCAATCCAGTCAACAAACTCGGCCATTTTGCCTTCGAGCTGGACATTTTCTTTTACTTCTACAGTTTCTTCAGCCATTTTATCTTCCTCCCTACACATGAATTGAATTCAACCAACCTAATTAAAACGATTCCCTACGCCGCCTGCTCTTTTTTCTCACATACGGCACTCAGCACATACAGCAGACTGCAAACCTTTTGATTCATCACACCGACAAGCTGCGTCATCGGAGCGGCAATCGTGCCGACCAGTTTCGCCTGAAGCTCTTTCTTGCCGGGCAGACCTGCCAGAGCCACAACATCTTTCGATGAAAGAACCGCGCCTTCGAGTACGCCGCCTTTGACGGCCGGCTTGTTCTTGTCGCCGGAAAACTTTTTCAGGATCTTGGCAACTTCAACCACATCCCCTTCACCGAAAATCACGGCCGTCGGGCCGGACAGCGTGCTTCCGAGATCACATCCCATTTCGCTGCTGATACGATTAAGCATGCTGTTTTTAACAACCTTCACCCGTGCATTTGCACCGCGCAGGAGCTTTTTAAACTCATCGGTCTCGGGCATAGTCATGCCCTTATAGTCGGCCAGAAGCATATAGAGCGCTCCGGAGACATTCTCCTGAACCTCGTTGTACATGGCCTTCTTTTCCGGTCTGATTTTTTTATTATCTTTGCTCATGACTCTATGTCCTGCCTTAATAAAATTAAACTGTTGCCGACTCTTTGGTATCGATGTGCAACCCCGGCCCCATCGTGCTGGCGATCGTGCACCGTTTAATATAAATCCCTTTAGCCGAAGCCGGCTTAGCCGCCAGAATTGCCTCGTAAACCGCGCGGAAGTTTTCTGCCAGCGCCTCGACAGCAAAAGAGCGCTTGCCGAACGGCACCATGATATTTCCGTTTTTATCCATACGGAACTCAACGCGACCCGCCTTGAACTGTTTTACGGCAGTAGCCGTGTCATCTGTGACAGTACCGGTCTTCGGGTTGGGCATCAGACCGCGCGGGCCGAGTACTTTACCGAGTTTGCGGACTTCCTTCATCGCGTCCGGCGTGGCGATAACGATATCAAAATCCATCCATCCGCCGGTCACCTTGGTCAGCAGGTCTTCAAACCCGGCTTCGACAGCACCCGCAGCACGGGCGGCTTCAGCGGCAGCACCGGAGGCAAATACGATCACGCGAACGTCTTTACCTGTTCCATGCGGAAGTGCCACGGTCGAGCGGATCGCCTGATCCGACTTGGCCGGATCGACCCCCATGCGCAGAGCGATTTCAACGGTTTCGTCAAATTTTGCGGTCGGATTATCTTTAATGAACTGAATGGCCTCTCCGAGAGGATACAGTTTTTCGACCGAAACTTTTTTCTTTACTGCGGTATATGTTTTTCCGTGCTTAGCCATGGTTATTCAACCTCAATTCCCATACTGCGGGCTGTGCCGGCAATGATGCGGCAGGCTGCCTCTGTATTGCTTGCGTTTAAATCAGCTTCTTTAATTTTGGCAATTTCCGCAACCTGCGCGCGGGTTACTTTACCCACCTTATCGCGGTTCGGAACGCCTGATCCTTTGGCAACGGATGCTGCTTTTTTCAGCAGCGCGGAGGCCGGCGGGCTCTTGGTGATAAAACTGAACGAGCGATCCTGATAAACGGTGATCACCACCGGAATAATCATGCCCGCTTCTTTCTGCGTGGCCGCATTGAACGCCTTGCAAAACTCCATGATATTCACGCCGTGCTGACCCAACGCAGGACCCACTGGCGGCGCCGGATTGGCCGCCCCGGCCGGAATCTGCAGTTTAATCATGCCTTTTTCTTTTTTTGCCATACAAAAACTCCGCTCAAATTACGCTTTGTCTGCCTGCCAGTATTCAAGTTCAACCGGAGCTGACCGTCCGAAGATCGAAACAGAAACCTTCAGCTTACCCCGACCTGGATCCACTTCTTCAATCACACCGTTAAAGTTCAGGAACGGTCCGTCTGTAATCTTGATCGTTTCTCCCGGTTCAAAATTAATCTTCGGTGTAACCGTTTCCTTCTTCTCTTCCACCTGATTTACAATCCGGTCCACTTCATCCTTGCGCAACGGCACCGGGGATTCCCCCCCGACAAAACCGATCACACCGGGCGTGTTCTGGATAAAATACCAGGTTTCTTCTACTAAACTCTTTTTCTCGTCATACAGCGCCAGATTCGCCAGTACATAACCGGGGAAAAACTTGCGCAAGACCGTCGTCTTCTTGCCCTGCTTCACTTCCGAAACCTTTTCGGTCGGAATCAAAACCTCGCCGATATATTCCCCCAGCTCTTCCTGCTTCACCCGGCTGACGATGCTGTTCTGCACCTTATATTCGTGCCCGGAGAGCGTATGTAAAACAAACCACTGTTTTTCCATGAGTTTCTTTCTCTCCGTTACCGAAGAACCGACCGCAGCAGGCCCATCAGCA
>JBAYVX010000178.1:0-4096 GCA_041674365.1 Kiritimatiellales bacterium
ATCGTCACGCTGCATGTGCCGCTGATTAAAGAAAAACCGTGGCCGACGTTGAAAATGGCCAACTGCCGCTTTTTCGAACAGATGAAGCGCGGCGCGGTTTTCATTAACGCCTCACGCGGTAAAGTGCTCGACTCCGATGCACTTCTTCACGCAAAGGAAAACGGGATTGTCTCCCACGCAGTGCTCGATGTCTGGGATCCGGAACCGGCGATTCGTGCCGATGTGCTGACGTCCGCAACAATCGGAACACCGCATATTGCAGGCCACTCATTTGAAGGCAAGCTGAACGGAACCATCCAGGTCTATCAGGACGCCTGTCATTTTTTTGAAACTGCACCGGTCTGGGATCCCGCACCGCTGCTGCCCGCAGTAGCTGTGCCGGAATTGAAAATTGATTCGCGCGGGAAGAGCGACCTTGAGGTGCTGGCAGAGGCAGTTGCGAAGGTTTACGACATTAGAACCGATCAGCTTGTTGCCAAAGATATTGAACAGTTCGATAAACTGCGTGCAACCTACCGTGTACGCCGTGAATTTAAAAATACAGCTGTAGTTCTGTCTGAGAGCCGTCTGAACCTGCAGAAAAAACTTAAACAAGCCGGCTTTCTTTCTGCGGCATTTGACGAACCAAATAACGGGTAAGACAAAGCCGGCATTTCATCAATCGGGTGGCCGGTAAAAACAACCGGATAATCCGGCTTCGGCGAATCCGTTCCGACGCTTCCCGCCGTCCGCAAACCGGACAGCTCTCGTCACGATAAATCTTCAGGCGCATAAGAAACCTCCCCTGAAAAACTGATGAACTGTACGGGTTTATGGGAATCAAAGCCAGTTTTTTGTGGGGGCGTCCCCTACAACCAAAGACTGCCTAACGATAATTAAACAGCTGTTCGATGGTATAAGATGTTCCCTCGCAAATAGAAAGAGCTGAAACGACCTTATCCTGGATATTCCGGGTCAGGCGACGACCTTTTCGCCCCTTTTGTACCTGCTTATGCGTCAGTCCGTCTTTCGACGCCACCACGAGATCGTGATTCTTCAATCCGAGATCTTCCATAATTTTATCGAGAGGCTGTACGCCGCACTCTATGGACTGCGGTGGCTTGCCACCGCTTTTCTCAGCGGAGCTTGCCCCGCCATTGTTTTCTTCAGAACTCATCTTGTACCTTCACTTGATCATATTTAAACGACTTCACTTTGTTCACAAAACCCAGATCCGCCTCGGTCTCAAACCACCCAGCCGAGCAGAACTTATATGTCGATGCCACAGAAACCAATCCATGGTGAACAGGATTGTTCATCACATAATTCAACCGTGCGTAATAGCTTTTTTCATAAGTAAGGCAGGTGTCCCAGTACTGGAACCACACCTGCCGTCCGGAACAGCCGTCGATTCGATTTAATTCCCGCGCGGTTAACGAGTGAAGTTGCCGAACGAATATTTTCAGTGTTCTGGCATCCGTCGGGGCTTTGGCGATGAAGTGATAATGATTGGGAAACAAAGCCCACGCCTGTAACTTCCATTCGAACTTTTCGCCGAGTGCAAACAAGTGCTGTTGCAACAGATTCAGGAGCTCGTTACCGCGAAACAGAGGCTGCTTGTGCAGTGTGCTTGCCGTGACCATGTAAAGCTGGTTCGGTTCAAATACATGAGCCGGTCTGTGATACCAGCGATTCACCTATTATTCTCCGTTCATACCGGAGCAAGCTCCGTATTTAAAAGCGGCGGCAAGCCACCGCACTCCATATCCTTCTTCAAAATTTTGCTCCAGGACTTTATCGACGGCATCCATGACCGTTTTCACGTCATGCATCCCATTAAGGTGCTGAAGAAGGTCGCGCCGTCCGCGCAGCCCTTTGATGTATTGCGCCAGATGCGGGCGGAAATGCAGGCAGGCGCTCTGTTCCGCATTGTATTTCGATTTGCAGCGCCGGCCCTGCGCTGTGTTACTGGTCATTTCAACCAGCCGGAGCAGATGAGTTTCAATGACTTCTCTTCGTTTTCCAAGGGTTGGAACCGGCGAGGCTGGATTCTTAATTTGATCGAACAGCCACGGGTTGCCGACAGCGCCGCGGCCGATCATGACGCCGTCGACGCCCGAGACGCGCACCATTTCAGTTGCGTCCTCCGGCTTCACAACTCCGCCGTTTCCAATGACTGGAATTTTCAAAGTCTGCTTGATTTCGCCCAGCTTTTCCCAATCGGCTTCGCCCTTATGGAAGTTACAGGCAAGCCGTCCGTGCACGGCGATCATGTCCGCACCGGCATCTTCCACGATTTTGGCGATCGTCAGATGATCGGGAAACGCCGGGCTGAAACCGATCCGGGTTTTGACGCTGACCGGCAGTGAAACCGCCTTTTTAACCGCGCGGACAATTTCGCCGATCTGCTCCGGCTCTTTCATCAGCGCGGCGCCCGCGCCGCGCCGGACGACTTTTTTGACCGGGCAACCGCAGTTAAGGTCGATCCAGTCGAACGTGCCGAGGTTCTCGATGTACTGCGCCGCATCCACCATCGCCTCAACCGATTTGCCGAAAATATGACCCGCAATCGGATGATCGAGTTTGGAAACTTCCAGAAACTGAAACGTCTTTTGCGAGTCGCGGCGGATTCCTTCGGCGCTGGTCACCTCGGTATAGCAAGCACCCGCGCCGTTTTCTTTGCAGACGGAGCGGAAGGCGGCGTCGGTGTAGCCCGCCATCGGCGCGAGCACTACAGGGAATTCGATCGTCACCGTTCCGAACTTTAGAGGTTTTAATAACATTTTGGACTGCGGTGGCTTGCCACCGCTTTATTTACCGCGATTTGCGCGATTGTTTGCAGAGCAAGCTCCGCTTTAAAAAGCGCAGGCAAGCCTGCGCACTCCATATTATTTCCGAATCAGGGCGAGGACTTCGTCGCGCTTTTGTTCCATCTGCGCCTTGGTTTTGGCTTCGAGGTTGAGACGGACGAGCGGCTCGGTGTTGGACGAGCGGACGTTGAACCACCAGTCGGCATATTCGTAGGAGTTGCCGTCGAGCTGAAACTTCTTCGCGTCGCTGTATTTGGCGTCGAGCCGTTTAAAGACGGACTGTACATCGGCGACTTTGGAGTTGATTTCGCCGGAGCCAAAATACCGCTTCACCGGCTTAACCAGTTCGGAGAGCGTTTTGCCGGTTTTGCTGATGAGGTTGGCAACGCAGATGGCTGCCAGCGAGGAGCTTTCGGTGTAGTAGTTGTCGCGAAAGTAATAGTGGCCGGAAAGCTCGCCGGCAAAGACGGCGTCGGCTTCACGCATCTGCGCTTTGATGAAGGCGTGACCGACGCGCGACATCATCGGGCGTCCGCCGGCTTCTTCGATGACTTCCTTGACGGCCCAGCTGCTGCGCAGGTCGTAGAAAATGGCGGCGCCGGGAAACTCTTCGAGCATGGACTGGGCGACGAGTGCGGTGATCATGTCCATGGTGACGATGTCGCCGTTTTCGTCGAGGAAGCCGGCGCGGTCGGCGTCGCCGTCGAACGCAATACCGAAGTCGTATTTGCCCACTTTAAGTTTGGCGGAAATGTCAGTGAGCGTATGGAGGTCGAGCGGATTGGCTTCGTGGTTCGGAAAGGTGCCGTCGAGCACGTCATACATCGGGGTGATGTTAAACATTTCGTCCGTGAAGACACCGCCTTCGGAAATGCCCATGCCGTTGGCATAGTCGATAACCACATTCAGCGGCTTGGTCATTTTGGCGAATGTGCGGATGTGGGCAAAGTATTCCGGCTTGATGTCGTATTCGGTGACGGTGCCGGGCGTTGCAGCCGGGGCATCAAAAGCTTTTTCGTTGACGATGCGTTCAATGTCGGCGATGCCGGTCGCGCCGCTGATTGGAATAGCCAGTTCGCGGCAGATTTTCATGCCGTTCCATTCGCCGGGATTATGCGAGGCGGTAATGATTGCGGAGCCGTCGGCACCGAGTTTGCCGTTGGCGTGATAGGACATCGGGGTGGAAGAAAGTCCGATATTAATGACCTTGACGCCTTGCATCGTCAGCCCTTTCGCCATCGCATTAAACAGCGGAATCGAGTGCGGACGCATGTCGTGCCCGATGACAAAGGTTTTCGGCTTCAGGA
>JBAYVX010000179.1:0-4091 GCA_041674365.1 Kiritimatiellales bacterium
AGCCACCAGCTTGGCGTCGATGTCGGGGTTTTTTACTTCATCAATTTCAATATAAACTTCTTTTTTGGTCATCTTACCGAGCTGCTCGCGCAACTTTTCGATGTCCTCGCCCTTGCGGCCGATCACCAAGCCCGGACGGGCTGTGCGAATGGTCACGCGGACACGGTTGGCATAACGCTCAATAAAGACGTTCGAAATCGAAGCATCTTTCAAGCGTTTGAGCACGGCTTCGCGGATAGCGATATCCTCTTGAAGCAGATCAGCAAACTCTTTTTTGCCGGAGAACCAGCGCGAGCGCCAGTTCTTGTTTACCGCAATCCGGAGTCCGATAGGATTTACTTTCTGTCCCAAAACGATTCCCTTTCCTTATTTACGATCCGATACAACCACTGTGATATGAGACGTACGCTTACGAATCGGCGACGCTGAACCGCGGGCACGCGGGCGCGACCGCTTGAGCGCCGGCCCCTCATCCACATAGGCATCTTTTACAAAAAGTTTGTCGGCAGAGACGCCTTCGTTGCTCTCCGCATTGGCGACGGCCGACTTGAGCGTTTTACCGATTTCAGTCGCCGCTTTCATTGCGTTAAAGCTTGTAATACGAAGGGCTTCTGCAACAGAAAGTCCCTGGATCTCAGACGCCATGTAGCGTGCTTTGATCGGTGACATTCTTACGTATTTCGTTGTTGCTGAAACTTCCATGTTTTTCTCTCAATTGGCTGCCGCTACCTGAACGCAAAGGCGGCAACTATACGTCATTCCATTTTCAAATCCAGAACTTCTATGAAAAAAATAATTTATTTCGAAACGGTCTTGTCGGTCGCAATACCATGCGACTTGAAAGCACGGGTCGGAGCAAACTCGCCGAGGCGATGTCCTACCATATTTTCTGTCACAAACACTGAAACAAACACCTTACCGTTATGCACGGAAAAGTTGTGGCCGACAAATTCCGGCACGATCATCGAGGCGCGAGCCCAGGTCTTGACCGGTTTTTTTCTGCCTGACATTTCCATCTGCGCAATTTTCTTGAGCAGCTTGACGTCAACGTAAGGACCTTTTTTAAGTGAACGAGCCATAACTTACTTCTTTCTCCGTGCAATGATGTACTTATTCGAAGCCAGTTTGTGTTTGCGGGTGCGTTTACCTTTGGCCAGCGTGCCCCACGGCGACTGCGGATGTCCTCCGCCTGACGTACGGCCTTCACCACCACCCATCGGATGGTCAACCGGATTCATCGCCACACCGCGAACGGTCGGGCGAATACCCAGCCAGCGTTTCCGTCCGGCTTTACCGCTGGCAATATTTTCATGATCCACATTTCCGACCTGACCGATCGTCGCATAACAGGTGACGCGTACGCGGCGAAGTTCTCCCGATGGCATCTTCAGGTTAGCGAAATCGCCTTCGCGGGACATCAGCTGGGCACTGGTGCCAGCCGAGCGGGCAATCTGTCCGCCACCGCCGGGTTTCAGTTCGATATTATGAACCGTCATACCCAGCGGAATTTTTCCAAGCGGAAGCGCATTGCCTACAGCCGGTTCAGCTTCCGGCCCGGACAAAACAACTTTGCCGACTTCAAGACCGAGCGGAGCCAGCATATAGCGTTTTTCGCCGTCAACATAATTCAGCAGCGCAATGCGGGCCGAACGGTTCGGATCGTATTCGATCGCCACCACCGTGGCCGGAATGCCGTATTTATTGCGCTTGAAATCGATGAGTCGATATCGCTGTTTGTGTCCGCCGCCGCGATGCCGGGTTGAAATACGTCCCGCACTGTTGCGTCCACCGGTGCTCTTCTTGGCACGAATTAGCGACTTTTCAGGCGTTGATTTTGTAATTTCTTCAAACGCAGACGTCACTGTGTGGCGACGGCTGGGCGTTGTCGGTTTATATGTTTTTAAAGCCATGACTCAAACTCCTTACACGAAATCAATTTTGCTACCTTCAGCCAGCGTCACCACAGCGCGCTTCCATCCGGCGGTACGACCTGCGCTGGCGGTGCGCTCGCGTTTGCATTTACCCATCCGTTTCATGGTGTTGACCGCCGTCACCTTCACCTTAAACAGTTCTTCCACCGCCTGTTTAATCTCCGCTTTGTTGGCGGCAGGATTGACACTGAAAATATATTTATTTTCCGCTTCGGAAAGGCGGGTGCCCTTTTCCGTCAGCTTGACCGTCTGAATTACCTGATATACGTCTTTCATTGCAAATTCCTCTTCTACGCCATGCGCTGTTCGAGCTGTTCCACGCCCGCTTTGGTGATCACAATCTGCGGATAACGGACAATCTGATAGGTGTTCACATTCGAGGCACAGACCACTTCGATATCCTGCAGATTGCGAGCCGCCAGAGCGATGTTCGCATCCAGTGTATCCAGTATCAACAGGGTCTTGCCTTTGATCTCCAGAGCCTGCAACAATGAACACATTTCCTTGGTGCGCGGAGCCGTCAGCTGAATCGCATCCAGAACCATCACTTGACCGGCTTCAGCCCGTTCACCGAAAGCACGGGCAAAGGCTAGACGGGCGACTTTGCGCGGAACCTGTTTGCGAACTTTGCGCGGATGCGGACCGAAAGCCACACCCCCGCCACGCCATACGGGCGACTGACGATATCCGGCACGGGCGCGGCCAAGTCCCTTCTGTTTCCAGGGTTTCTTACCGGAACCGGCCACTTCACCTTTGCGCTGCGTGTTGGCAGAACCCTGATGCTGATGGGCCTGATGGGTGATGACAGCCTGATGGACAGCCTGCGCGCCCTTATCAGAAACAGCAAATTTCTCGCTGAGGGTCACTTCGCCCAGTTTCTTCCCTTTGCAATCTTTAAGCAGTAACGTACTCATGATATCCTCTCAAATTACTTCCGTTTGAGTGCTTCACGCACAACAACCGTTGTACCGTTGGCACCAGGCACCGCGCCTTTAACCAGAATCAGGTTTTCAGCGGCACGAACCTGAACCACTTTCAGACTCTGAGCGGTGACCTCTGTGTTGCCCATTTGCCCTGCCATTTTCTTGCCTTTAAAAACGCGGGCAGGCTTTTCTTTCATACCGATCGAACCGGTCGTGCGGTGAAAGTGCGAACCGTGAGTTGCGCGACCACCGCCAAAGTTATGACGCTTCATAACCCCTTGGAAACCTTTACCTTTAGTAACACCCACGATATCGACATAGTTAACGTCTTCAAAAACAGCTGCCGTCACGGTATCTCCAGCTTTAGCCTCGTCAGCCGCATCAACACGGACTTCACGCAGATCAAGCATCGTGCCGACACCGGCTTTTTTAAAGTGGCCAATCAGCGGCTTGGTGACACGTTCCGGCTTTTGTGCGCCGAACCCGAGTTGAACCGCTTCGTAACCGTCCGTGGCTACGGTTTTGCGCTGAACTACGCTGCACGGACCGGCTTCAATCACCGTTACCGGCACCAGCTGTCCTGCTTCGTCGAAGATCTGGGTCATACCCAGTTTTTTTCCTAATAGACTCTTCATGATTACACTCAGATTTTAATGGTGATGTCCACGCCCGCCGGTAGATTGAGCTTTTTGAGCTCGTCCACTGTTTTGATCGTCGGGTCAATAATATCGAGCAGGCGCTTATGCGTTCTGATCTCAAACTGTTCCATTGATTTTTTGTTCACAAACGGACTGCGATTGACGGTGAATCGTTCAATACGGGTCGGCATGGGAATAGGTCCTGCCACACGGGCACCGGTGCGTTTGGCGGTCTCGACAATTTCCTTTGACGAGGCGTCCAGCACCCGGTGATCAAAAGATTTTAAACGTATGCGTATGCGCTGATTATTCATAATTTCTCTCTGCTACCGGTTTAAGATGGTCTCCTGTATGGAATCCGGAACCGCCTCAAAGCGGTACGGCTCCATCGTGTAACTGGCCCGGCCTTTGGTTAGCGAACGCAGTGTTGTGGCGTAGCCGAACATTTCTGCCAGCGGAACATCCACATGTACAATCTGCACCGCATCGCGGGCCTCGATCTCGCGGATCCGTCCGCGGCGACCGTTTAAATCATTCATCACATCGCCCAGATGTTCGTCTGGAGCAATGATTTCAAGCTTCATAATCGGTTCCAGCAA
>JBAYVX010000180.1:0-4082 GCA_041674365.1 Kiritimatiellales bacterium
AATTTTAATTCATATTGCGAGTTTCAGGGCGTGGCTTACGGAGCCAATGCAACCGGAGTATTCAAACTGACCGGCGATACCGACAACGGGGCAACGATTCACACCGGGGCGGCTCTTCATGAAACGGACTTCAGGGCGCGGAATGATAAGCGATTCAGGAAGGCGTATTTGGGCGTATCCGGGACGGAGCCGGTTATGATCATGGAAACTGGCGAGGGCGAACGGACTGTCTATTCAATTGACGATAAGGGCAAAGTGGACGCTTCTCGGAGTCTACACAGCAGGGATTGGACGCTTTCGGTTTCTGATTTTGATAGTCTTGAGTCCATTCAACTGGTTCCGGTTATTCTGGCAAGGGGTAAATAATGAATACTGAATCTTTATTTGTAAAAGGCAAGGGGCCGATACTCACCGAATATCTGCGGACCCGGAAGAAATTGGGTGACGCGGTGGCCGGCAGAGGGTTCAGTTTTGAGCCTGGGTTCATGTATGACGCCCAGAACGAACTTGAAATTGATCTCAAGTCGCAACTGTCAGCCTTGAATTACCAATTGCTTGAGCAGGCCATTACGCAGGAGTTAAAGCAGTCCGGCCTTGATTATGACCTTGCTTTTAAGAACGCCATGATTGCCTGGGAGTCGGACAAGCAGGTTTTATTGACCGATTGGGACAGGGAAATCTCCAATGCAAAGCAGGTACGGGCCGAAGACGAAGAGGCATTGAATATCATTGCTGCCGAATTGGGACGCCGGGCCATTACCTTGATGGAGGCCAAGACCGCTATTGAGCTTGAGGCCGAGGGCTACCGTCTGCAAATGGAGCAGTTGGATGATCAGACAGCGGGTTATGAGGTTGCCCTTGCCAATGCAAAACTGGCTACCGCCCTTAAAAAGCTGGAAGTCATACCATACCTGGAACAGATTATTGATATTGAGCAAGACATTGTTTCCCAAGAGCGGCGCATTGCGGACATTGAGGCCCAATTCCCAGGCAAGATTGAAGCCCTGATCGACAAGGAACGGCTGATTGTCGATATGGAGCAGCAGATTGCGTCTAAAGAAGGGGAGGTTATCACCGAAGAAGGCGTTCTTATTGGCAAACAACAGGAGCTTCTTGCCGAGCAAGCCCTTGTTGTTACCGCACAAACCGAACTTCTGGCGGCGGAAACCATTGCCGTAAATCTCCGGGAGTCCCTTGTTCGTCCGGCGCTGACGCTTTTGGTTGCTAAGATGGATGAATATGTGGCCGAGCTTGCCGTTCAGTTGGCCTTATATGAGGACATTGCAGAAGCCAAGACCGAAACCATCGGCGTTAAAGAAGAGATTGCGGAAAAACAGGCCGAGATTATGGCACAGCGGCAGTTGCTTTCCGAAGCGACAACCGCACTGGTTGACCTTACGGAAGACCTGATCAACTGGAAAGTTGAATACCTGGGCGGGGCTTTAGCTGCCCTTGTTGCGATACTGACCGAATACGGCGGATCTTTTTCAGGCGGCGGCGCGGGAAGTGTTTTCGGCGGTGGAGGCGGCGGCGGGGGTCAACTGGAACAGCAGATTTTACTCAAAACACAGATTGCCGAAGTCCGCAAAGAAATTGAAATGCTGGTGGGCGACAAGGTGGACGGGGAACTTTCCGTTGATGCGGCGGAAGTTCTTTATGAACAGCAGAAGAATCTACTGGCAGCGGCTGAACTCTCCATAAAAACCTTGCAGGCTCAGAACGAACTCTTACGGGCGCAACAGGCAGAAGGCAACCTGATAACCTACGCTACCGAATGGACGGAAACCGAAGGCGAGATCATCACTGAAAAAGAGAATACAACCAATACTGTTATCAACTACGCCACCGAAGAGCGGACGCAGGAGCAGGACACCCGGATAGCCGCACAGACAACCGTTTCAGATGCGCAAATAAACGCCATTACGGAACGGGGCCTGGCCGAGCGGGAATACCGTCACGACCTGGCGGATATTCAAGTCGAGGCGCAGAACATCACCGCATCCCTTACCCATCTTTTGAGGCAGGATTAAGCCATGACAGTCTATGACACATTTGATGTTATCGAGCGCAAATTATGGGTGCCATTCGGTTACGCCATGCGGATGAACGCGGCGCAAGTGACGGAGCGGGCCATTATCTTTGGGCTGTATTCCGGGGCGTACCAGAACGGCAAGGAGTATTTGACTGCCTGGGATGCCTTTGAACTGGCCTTGATTGTGGATGAATACAATCAGAAGATGGCCGGGCTGGACGCCGAGGAACAGAACTTTATCCTTGACATGGCGGCAAAGCGGTATTCCGCCAACGTTGACCGGGTTATACTTGACCTCACCCTTGAAACCAAAGCGGCAGGAATAGCGGTAGAAACAGACTTATGGGACGCCAAACTTGAAGCTTTGTCCACCGACCGGGCCGCATTACTGACCCTTCAAGCCAGATTAAGCGCCAAAGAAAAAGAGATTGCGGCCAGAATAATGGTCTTGAGGGCGCAGATTGAAACCGAGATTGCCGAGCGTGAGCTTGTTGATCTTGAGATTGCGGAAAAAGAACTTGCCATTGTGAGGGTAGAAACCGAACTGGTTCGCAAAGGCACGGAGCTGTCGCTCAAAGAAACCGAGCTGATTGAGAAAGACCTCGCCATTCTCATGAAGGCCGTGGAGCTTGCCAGAAAGAATCTTGAACTATTGTCCAAGACCCATGACGTTTCAAAAATACAGTTGTCGGAAGCAGAGGTTGATTTAAAGAAAACAGAAACCGGGCTGGAAGTTTCTCGGATTCAGTTGCAGATTACCGAAGCCGGATTAAAGGCGCTGGATGCTGAAAAAGAAGCCCTTGCCATGGGGATTCAGACCGCAGGGTATGAAGCGGATATCGCCAAAACAACCTTGATCCAGGTGGATCTTGCCGAGGCGGAACTTGAAACCATGCTGGCGCGGGTAGACCTTGACGAACAGGCCATTCGGGTAACTGAGGCGGCAACAGATGTCCGCAAGGTGGAACTGCAACAGGTGGAGCTTGGGCTTGACCGGCTGGAAGCGGAAAAGACCGTGGCGAATATCGCGGTGGATATTCTTCAAACAAAAGAGAAGATCGCCCAGACCGGCATACTTGAGGCGGAACTGGAAGCAGACCAGGCCAAGCTGGAAGCTGAAACCGAACGCCTTGCCCTGTATGATTCAAAGATAACCGTGATTGACGCCAAGCGGTCAGTGGTAGAAGCCGAAACATCGGCAGCAGGGACGGAACTTGCCAATGAAGCCACCATGCACACAGCCAGAACAGCCATGGCAGACGCCGAACACCAGATGAAGATGGATACCCTGGCGAATAATAAGACTGAAACCTTTGCTTCTTTGGCCGAGCGCAAGGCCATGGCGAAGTTGGGATACGATCTGGCGGCGTCCGCCGATGCAGCCGAACAAACATTGGCAGATATGGACGTGAGCAAGATAGAGGCGGAAACCGAAGACAAAGAAAAACTGTATCGGACATTGCTTGCGGTAGAAGAGGATATCATGGAAGCAGATATCACGACCACATTGACTCATTCCATCGGCACCACATAGGCCGCGCATGCTTGACCAGAACCGCATTATGCAGGCATACAAGCAGCGCCGGTTAAATTCCATGAAAGGCGTTTCCGGAACGGGCGACTTGTTCGGCAGAACCTCCACGGATATTTTGAACCGAGCGCGGGTGTCCATGGAACCGGGCGATATTGCCATTAAGCGGGTTCTCAGTGACGAATTTTCAAAGGCCACCACAAACCCGATTGCTTATGACCTATGGTATCTGAAACATACGCAAAATATCCTCACCATTGAAGACAACACCATGGACGCCGTGCCTCAGTCGTATCTTGACGGGCCTCTTGATTTTCTTGCTGATAAGCTGGGCGGGATTAAACCTAAATGCTTTCTCAGAAACATTACGGATTTGTGTAAGCAGTTCGTGGTGAATGACGAAGGTGACCCAATGTCGGCGCAGTGGAAGGCCCAGCGGGAATATTTCATTCACCTGATGCCGTTTGAAACATGGCTGTTCGGAATAGGCGCACAAATACCGTCACCAGGGCCGCCAGT
>JBAYVX010000181.1:0-4071 GCA_041674365.1 Kiritimatiellales bacterium
AACCGGATGGGAACTTCCGCCGGTAACCGTCACGTCGATATCCACCAGCGGATAGTTGCCAAGCACGCCGGTCGAAAGCGCATCGCCCAGACCTTCTTTAATGGCATCGTGGAATTCCGCAGGAATGACGTCTTTTGAAACTTTGAGGGCGAGGTGGTTGCCAGAAGCGCGTTCGCGCGGAGCGACCTGAACGACAACGTGACCAAAATGACCGCGTCCGGCAAATTCGCGTTGGAATGTAAATTCTCCGGAAGCTGCCTTTTGAACGCTTTCACGATAGGCAACGACTGGCTTGCCAGCATTGGCCTGCACTTTGAATTCACGGAAAATGCGGTCTTTAATGATCTCGAGATGAAGCTCGCCCATCCCGTTGATGATGGTCTGACCGGTATCTTCGTTGATCGTAACGCGAAAGGTCGGATCGTCTTCTGACAGAGAAAGGAGTGCGGCTTTCAGGGAATCGCGGTCGGCCTGGGTTTTCGGCTCAATCGCCATAGCAATCACCGGTTCTGGGAATTCAATGCGTTCCAGCACGATCGGCTCGTTTTCAAAACAGAGCGTGTCACCTGTTGTGAAACCTTTCAGTCCGGCGATTGCGCCGATTTCGCCGGTGTATAATACGTCGATATCTTCACGGCTGTTGGCGTGCAGGCGCAGCAGGCGACCGATTTTTTCGCGCTTCTTTGTGCGCGGATTGAAAACATTCTGGCGCTTCTCAAGCTTGCCGGAGTAGATGCGTACAAAAACAAGCTTGCCGACAAAGGGATCAGTCGCCAGTTTGAAAGCTAACGAACTGAGCGGTTCGAAGTCCCCGGCTTCGCGATGAAGCACTTCTTCTGTTTTAGGATGAATCCCTTTAACAGCCGGAACATCGAGAGGTGACGGAAGGAAATTGACAACGGCATCCAGCAACGGCTGAATGCCTTTATTCTTAAGAGAGGATCCGCACAGCACCGGAACAATCTGTCCGGAAATCGTGGTGCGGCGAATCGCGGCAATCAACAGATCAGCGGAAACATCCGGGTTTTCAAGATAGGCTTCAATCAGCTGCTCGTCCGCTTCCGAAACCCGTTCAATCAATACAGCGCGGGCTTTTTCGGCCTCGACAGCCAATTCTTCAGGAATGGCACTCTCCTGCACTTCACTGCCAAGAGTTTCTTCTTTAAAGAAAACGGCGCGCATAGAAATAAGGTCGATCACGCCTTTAAAATTCTCTTCGGCTCCGATCGGAAGCTGTACGGCAACCGCGGGAGCGGCCAGCTTCTCGCGCATCTGTTTAACAACAGCATAAAAGTCAGCGCCCTTGCGATCCATCTTATTGATGAAGGCCAGACAGGGTACGTGGTATTTCTTCGCCTGACGCCAAACGGTTTCAGATTGGGGTTGAACGCCCCCTACTCCGCAGAAGACCCCTACGGCACCATCCAGTACACGCAAGGATCGTTCAACTTCGACGGTGAAATCAACATGGCCGGGGGTGTCAATCAGATTAAGCTGATGGTCTTTCCAAAAACAGGTGGTCGCAGCACTGGTGATTGTGATGCCACGTTCCTGCTCCTGCTCCATCCAGTCCATCACGGCGGTGCCTTCATGAACTTCGCCCATCTTATAGACACGTCCGGTGTAGTAAAGAATACGTTCTGAGGTTGTGGTTTTCCCGGCGTCAATATGCGCTACGATTCCGATGTTGCGAATCGAGGACAGAGAATGCCCGCGCGCTGCGTCTTCCCGTCGGGAGGGCGCAGAGCTCTTCGCATTTTTTCCATCCTGTTTCACAGCAACCTTCATTTCGTAAACCAGTCATTACCACTTGTAGTGAGCAAACGCTTTGTTGGCCTGAGCCATCTTGTGAGTATCGTCACGCTTCTTAACCGCTGAGCCCTGATTGTTATAGGCATCCAGAACTTCCATCGCCAACGCACGGCGCATGGGCTGACCGCGGCGGGTCTTGGCATACAGAATCAACCAGCGGCAGGCCAGCGCGGTTTGGCGCTTCGGACTGACCTCAAGCGGAACCTGATACGTTGCACCGCCGACGCGCTTGGATTTTACTTCAAGCTTCGGTTTGATGTTTTCGACGGCCCGTCCGAAAACAGCGAGAGGATCCTCTTCTTTAAGCTTTTGCTGAATATCTTCCAGCGCACCGTAAACGATAGCGGCGGCGGTCGATTTCTTACCGCGCCCCATGATGCTGTTGATCATGTAAGCTACCAGCTCGCTGTTAAAGCGGGGATCCGGGGTAATCGTACGTTTTTCTGCTCTGCGTCTTCTTGCCATGGTTTAAAAACTTTCTTTATTCTTTCGGTTTCTTAGCCCCGTACTTGGAGCGGCCCCGGCGGCGGCTGCTTACACCAAGGCAGTCGAGAGTACCGCGCACAATATGATAGCGTACCCCCGGCAAGTCCTTCACCCTTCCGCCGCGAACCAGCACCATGCTGTGTTCCTGAAGATTGTGACCTTCGCCCGGAATATAGGCGTTGACTTCACGTCCATTCGTCAACCGGACACGAGCCACTTTACGCAACGCGGAGTTCGGTTTTTTCGGGGTCATGGTCTTCACCAGAAGACAGACTCCGCGACGTTGCGGGCAGTTCATCAACGCAGGCGATTTCTTCTTCTTCTGAAGCGGTTTACGCGGTTTTTTTATAAGCTGATTAATTGTCGGCATAAGTTCCTTCCATCAAAAAAAACGAGCGGCAGATAATAGGAGCCCACCGCTCATCCCGCAAGCACTAAGATTTAACTTTCTGCGGTTTTCTCCTCCTGAGCCAGTAACGGGTTCGATCCCAGCGCATCCTCTACGCTGATCTCCTCGCCCAGTTTGACCGGGCGGATGTTCTTGTAAAGCGGGAAGCCGCTGCCGGCTGGAATCAAGTGGCCCATAATCACGTTTTCTTTAAATCCGCGCAACTGGTCAATCCGCCCCAGTGTCGCCGCCTGCGTAAGCACACGGGTGGTATCCTGGAAGGATGCCGCCGAGATAAAGCTTTCGGTGGCCAAAGCCGCTTTGGTGATCCCCAGCAGTACCGGCGAAGCTTCTGCCGGACGGCGTCCTTCTTCCATGGCTCTCTGGTTGACTTCCTGAAATTTCTGTTTTTCGACCTGCTCGCCCCAGAGAAACTCCGTGTCGCCCGGATCGGTGATCTTCACCTTGCGCAGCATCTGACGGACAATCACTTCGATGTGCTTGTCGTTGATTTCCACGCCCTGCAGACGGTAAACCGCCTGCACTTCGTTCACCAGGTACTCCTGCAGTTCCTGCGGGCCGCAGACTTCCAGCAGTTCCTGCGGAACAATCGGGCCTTCTGTGAGCTGCTGTCCTTTCTGAACCATATCGCCGGAGTAAACAATCACATGCTTACCCATCGGAATCAGATGCTCTTCCTCTGTGCCGGTGGCCGGGTCACGGAGAATCAGCTGGCGCTTACCTTTGGCGATACCGCCCAGCTCAACAATCCCGTCGATCTTCGCAATTTCTGCGGCTTCCTTCGGACGGCGGGCTTCAACCAGTTCGGCCACTCGCGGAAGACCCCCGGTAATGTCCTTGGTACGAGCCTGTTTTCGCGGCGTTTTAGCCAGCGTGGCACCGGCAACGATCTTCATGCCCTTCAGTACCATCACGTGGGCTGCAGAAGGAATCGAGTAATACGCAATCGCTTTGCCGGAGGAATCTTTGACAACAATCTGCGGATGCAGGTCTTCCTTGTGCTCCAGCACAACCAGACCTTCGATACCGGTCGTTTCGTCTTCCGCTCTCTGAACGGTAACGCCTTCGATAAAGTCGTGAAAATCGACTACACCGTCCTGCTCGGAAAGAATCGGCACACTGTACGGATCCCAGCTGACAAACGTCTCGCCGCGCTTCACACGGGCTCCGTCTTCAACCGCGATTACAGCACCGATCACCGTTGAGTAACGTTCGAGTTCGCGTCCGTCATCGTCATACGTCACCACAAAACCGTTTTTGTTCAGAATAACGTGACCGGTTTCAACTTTAACCGTACGGAGATTTTCATAGCGGACGATCGAGTTTTCTTTGGCCGTAACCTTCGGCTGCTTGAAGACGGAGCT
>JBAYVX010000182.1:0-4061 GCA_041674365.1 Kiritimatiellales bacterium
CGGTCCATCGTTTCTCCCATATGAAAAGGGAGAACTGGACTTACGCGCAGGAACCCCAAGGTTCGGATTGAGTAACGACGTCTGGACAGAGCGCATAGGATTTTTATCAAGAGCTGAAGAAATCCGCGCAGCTTCCGGAGAAAACAGGGGCGGCGGATCCGAGGTTGATTTCTTTGGCGTCAAGCGAATCGCAGCTATAGGAGCCGGCGTTCCATGTCGCGGGGTCACGTATAACGGGACATTACTATCTCTGTCCGTATTGCCAAATAGTTTGGGAGGGGATAACTGGTATTTCTTCAGACTGTCCAATTCCTGCGCACGGTTCTGGAATTCCATTCTTTCGCGTAAAAGTTTTTCAGTCATTTCCTTTTCTTTTAACACCGACTCCTGATCTTTCAGCTCTTTTTGCCGATCCAGCTCCCGGGAAACCCACTCGTCTTCCAGTTGATTAGTCAGCACAAGGGTGGCGGAATCATCCAGCACGGCAGCAGTTAACCAGTTCCTGTCTTCAACGGGCTGCGATACAAAAACTGCCTGCCGGGGCATCATAGTCATGGCAGACGGGGAGACCTGCCGGTCTATTTTAGCTTCCATCTCCTTCAGCTTTTGATCTACTTGCCGTTCCTCTTCGGTCTGAGTACGCGGTACCGTTAAGTTACGATCCTCAAGAAGTGCGTTGTTCGAATAGACCCGCCGCGATGTTTTCTTCTTTTGTGCTTCAAGGGCACTATCCAAATCTTCTGCCGCCACCGAAACAGCGGTTCCGGCTAAAATGGCCGCCATCAACAGAGTTCTGGATATATGAAACCTCATAACCATCGGAAAATACGCCCCCCTTCAGCTTCCGTCAATCGCAGGGTTAGACGCCGCCGGTTGCCATCTGTTCGACTTCCTGCTACCTTGATCTTTGTGCGCAACATCTTCCAAGCCGTACTCGTAGCTCTTTGCACCACAGCCTTTTCCATACAGGCCGCCGTGCTTGAGTTCCGTATTGATCAGGATCGGCTCTGGCTTAACGCACAGAACGAACCGCTTTCCCAGCTTCTGGAACATTTCGCCGCTGCGGGTATTGCTGTCCAGATTGATCCCGACGCACAAAAGACGATTACCGGATCCTGCCAAGCCGCCGATATCGAGAGCGCTCTCGAAAAGCTACTATCGCCCTACAATTACCTGCTCGACTGGCAGCGTGAATCCGGCCCGCTTGGAGAACTCACCCGCCTCACCGGAATCCGCGTATTCCGTGCGGGCTGCGCCGAATCGGTTCGACCGCTTCGGAGTGAACGCCGTATCGAAACCTCCTTCGACGGAAAATCCCGCTTCATCGCCCGCGAAATCCTCGTTGGCTTTCGTCCGGGATCTTCCATCCAGAACCTGCAAGCCTTCCTTGCCCACACCGGAGGCACCGTCATCTCCGCCAACACGGAACTCGGTATCTACCGCATCCTTCTGCCTGAAGGCACAAATGTCCCCGATCTCGTCAACCAGCTCGGCAACGAAGGCAGTATTGCTCACTCCGAGCCGAATTATGTTTATGACGTGCCGGGCATAAAAAAGTTTAGTCCCTCCATTTACTCCGAAAAGGTCTCCTGGGCCGCCTCATCGGGCATCAGCCCCATCGCCGTCGCTGTTCTCGACACCGGTCTTGCGCCCGACGATCAATTAAATCGCGCCGTCATCAACTCCTTTGACGCAACTCATCCCGATGCCGCACTGACCTCTGACGACGTCGGTCACGGCACTCTCATGGCGCAACTCGCCGCCGGACTCATTGATCCGTATAAAAACCCAACCGGCGAAGGTGTCCCGGTTGTTGCGATCAAAGCCTTTGCGAATGACGGCTACGCCGACTCCTTCACCCTCATGAACGCCATGACCTACGCCGTAAAAACCAGCTCCGGACCCGTCAGTCTCAGCTGGGGTTCCGAAACATCGAGCAAATTCATTGAAGTTGCTGTTCAATACGCCGTTTCGCAAGGTCACCCCGTTTTTTCCGCTGTCGGCAACGAAAACACCGGCAAACCTATGTATCCCGCGGCCTATCCCGGCGTTACCGGCGTCGCCGCCTCCGACGGCGACCGGCTGGCTGACTATTCCAACCGCGGCGATTTTGTTGATTTGATAGCACCCGGCTCCGTCGGCGATTCCAAAGGTACTTCTGTCGCAACCGCCTATGTTGCACACATCGCTGCACTCTATATGCAGCACCATCCCGGCATCACGGCGACGGAAACCGTCGCCGCCCTGAAAACGGCTGCAGGGCCGACCGGCTTCCTCACCGAACCCGCCGTCAAACGGCTCCTCGCACACTGAGTTTCCAACCCTTGACACCACCAACAAAAGTTAACTCTATAGCCCTATTCCCCTCATGAACGCAGTGATAAATTCATGCAAGACGTTTATTTGAAATAATTTACATCATTTTTGTCCCATACTTTTAAAAGTATGGGGTCGGCTTCATCAACCCTTGGAAAAACCGGCGCGAACACCGGATCAGTAACGGTAATTTTCCGCCTTGAATGGCCCCCGTTGCGGGATGCCCAGATATTTGGCCTGAGCCCGCGACAGAGTTTCCAGCTTCACGCCGATTTTTTCCAAATGCAGCCGCGCCACTTCTTCATCGAGCTGCTTCGGCAGAGTATAAACACCGACCGGATATTTGCCGGGGTTGCAGTAGAGCTCCATCTGCGCAAGCACCTGATTGGTAAAGCTGTTAGACATCACAAAGCTGGGATGGCCGGTTGCGCAACCGAGGTTTACCAGACGTCCTTCGGCCAGCAGTAGAATGCTCTTTTTGTTCGGAAAGGTGATTTTATCGACTTGTGGCTTGATATTCGTCCACTTGTATTTTTTCAGTTTCTCGACCTGAATCTCGCTGTCGAAATGGCCAATATTGCAGACGATCGCCATATCTTTCATCTTCCGCATATGCGTTTCGGTGATGACATCACAACAGCCGGTCGTCGTGACAAACAAATCGCCGATGGCGCAGGCGTCATCCATCAGCATCACTTCGTAGCCTTCCATCGCGGCCTGCAAAGCGCAGATCGGATCAATTTCCGTCACAATCACGCGCGCGCTCTGCCCTTTGAGCGACTGGCAGCATCCTTTACCAACATCACCGTAACCGGCGACCACACAAACTTTACCCGAAAGCATCACATCCGTGGCGCGCATAATGCCGTCCACCAGCGAATGGCGGCACCCGTAGAGATTATCGAACTTCGATTTGGTCACCGAATCGTTCACATTGAACGCCGGAAAAAGCAGTTCGCCTCGCTCCATCATCTGGTAGAGACGATGCACCCCTGTCGTGGTTTCTTCGCTGACGCCGATAATCCCCTTAACGATGCGGGAAAAGCGTTTGGGATCTTTCTTGAGCGCCGTCTTGATCTGCGCCAGCAAAACTCTCTCTTCCGGATTGCCTGGTTTGCGGTTCAAAATCGACGGATCGCTCTCGGCCTGCAATCCAAGGTGTACAAATAACGTCGCGTCGCCGCCGTCGTCAAGAATCATATTCGGCCCCTTGCCGTTACCCCAGTCGAGGATTCGGTCGGTGTAGTCCCAGTATTCTTCCAGCGTTTCGCCCTTCACCGCAAATACCGGTGTGCCGGTGACCGCAATGGCGGCAGCCGCGTGATCCTGCGTTGAAAAAATATTGCAGCTCGCCCAGCGGACTTTGGCGCCGAGAATCTGTAATGTTTCGATCAGCATGGCGGTTTGAATCGTCATGTGGAGCGAACCAGCAATCCGAGCCCCTTTTAAGGGCTTCGATTCACCATATTCCTGACGCAAGGCCATCAAACCTGGCATCTCTTTTTCAGCCAGATTCATTTCTGTCCGGCCCCAATCGGCTAACTTAATGTCTTTGACCTTGTAATCAGTTGAAGTCTTCGGCATGAAGATCCTTTCCAAAATGTGCTTGGTATCTTTGAATAATTTCTGCTTGAGTGAAAAAATGTTCTTGGGTGCCAACGTGCTCAATGGCATACGCCGCGACTACCGCACCGAGTTGTGCTGCTTTTTTCAAAGGCCACTGACGAACATAGCCGTATATAAAG
>JBAYVX010000183.1:0-4058 GCA_041674365.1 Kiritimatiellales bacterium
AACCTTCACAGTCCTGGGACAACTCTATAAACCGCAGGTTTACCCCCTTCAGGGGCGAACCTATCTTCTGGATGCCATCGCAATGGCCGGCGGGCCGAAAGTCGGCGTTATTCGCGATGTCAGCGCCGACATCCACGACTATGCCCACGCCACACTTGTACGTGGAGGTGAAGTCGTGCCCGTCGATTTTGAACGGCTTATCAACAAAGCAGATGCCTCCCAAAACATTGAAATTATGGCCGGGGACATCATCACCATTCCTTCCGCCCTTGAACGGAAAATCTATGCCCTCGGCTCTTTTAACAATCCGCAAGGCGTTCAGTTTGCCTCATCAGAAACATCGCTCATGAACATCCTCGTACAGGCCGGCGGCATTAATCCCGATACAGGCGACGGGCATGTCCTCATCGTCCGGGGAAACACCGTCAACCCCAAAGTCATGCTCATGGATATGTCCCAGTTTAACGTTAAAAAAGCGCGCGTCTTCAAAATCCTCGGCGGACGCTCCATGGATGTTATCCTTCAGCCCGGTGATATTGTTTATGCCGTACCGAAAAAATTCGGATACTTCCGTGATGTAGTTAAAGGAGCAATCACCACCTTTGGCACCAGACTCTCCTCGGATGCAGCTAAAGATATCTGGCAGCAGAAACTCGACCCGTTCAACTTCGGTACAGATCGTCCGCTTTAACACGTTTCTTCCTGAATTTTCAGAACCCGGTCCGTTCAAAACCGGTCGGGCTTCTGTGTCTTCCGAAACATGCTTCTCCGATTGTTTTTTTCATCCTTAAACAAACGGGGTTATGCCCGTCATCCCTCGGAAAATATATTTTGCTGTAAAAACACTGTGTTAATTGGCAGTTTTTTCACCCGATCAACATCACAACATTTGTGGCACAAATGATGCTTAATGCTGCTGCATGAAAATTATTCATCAAGTATCAGCATTCAGCTGCACAGCGATGATCGCGTTCGTTGTGTGGATAACAGCTTTATCAGTCAAAGCAGAAATAGTCAGTGCGCCGTCGAACGAGTGGAATCCTGTACTCTACGCAACCGGTGAAGCCTCTCTGGATCAACAGAGCGGACAGACCTCTCTGGATATCGTCGGCGATGCAGAAAATCCTTCGTTCTATATCAAGTTCGACGACAGCGAAACCTCCAGTCTGACCGACGGCATTCTTGCCTTCCGCGTTCGCTTGAACAGCGTAAAAAATGAAAAAAAACCGGCTTATGACCGCGTACTTCAGATCGGTATTGATGCGAACCGCGACGGCGTTCTGGATCTGTTTGTTGGCGTAGATCACTCCGCGAACAACGATTATAACGCCATCTGGCAGGCCGGTCTGGATGCCAACACATCACCGGACACCCTTTCAATCTCCTCTGAACCGGCACTCACCTACGCAACCGCTGTCGGGGACAACTATTATTTCGCAGCCGTCACCGCTTTACTCGATCCGGATGCACAGACATTCGATGTGGATGGCGGTGGACAGAATGACTGGTTTCTCAGCTTCAGCATCAACTTCAATGATATCGTCAATCAGTTGAGCATACGCGATATCACCGCCGATCAAAACACCCACTTTGGATATGTCGTCACCACATCACTGAAAAGCGGTTCCGCTGAACAGGATATTCTGGGCATTGACTCCAGTCTGGATTCTTCTCTTTCATGGAGCGATTTGAGCGCATCCTCTGTACCGATTACACCGATTGGAGCCATGCCCGAGCCAACAAGTGGAGCGCTCATTGCTGTTGGATTCATCTGCGTACTCGTTCGCCGCCACCTCTCCCGGTAGTTTTTCCAAGGTCTGGACCTGAGCTGTTGTGAAAGTGCTTTTCGACCTTCGAGAAGAAGCGACCCGCCGGGAGCGGCAAAAAAATCTAAAGACCGGCCTCGCCGGTTCCAAGGGTTGGAAAAATTACTCGGCAATCAGATCGTAGTCCAACGAACCCGTCACGTTCACATCAAACCGGTCGCCGGGAACGGCATCGAAGTCCGGCAGAAAAACCACGCCGTCCACTTCGGGCGCTTCGTACTGCGTACGTCCGACCAGCCCCTCTTCGCCAAGGCCGTCGATCATCACCTCAAGAGTTTTGCCGACCTGCGCGGCACAACGCGTAGCGGAAACCTCGCGCTGCGTTTCCATCAGAAGCACGCGGCGTTTTTCTTTGGTTTCCTGCGGCACGCTGTCGTCCATCTTTGCCGAGAGTGTTCCCGGCTCGGCGGAATAAGTGAAAACGCCCGCGTGGGCGAAGCGGCCTTCCTTCACGAAGGCCAGCAGCTCTGCAAAATCCTCTCCGGTTTCGCCGGGATGCCCGGTAATGAAGGCCGTGCGAATGGCGCAATCCGGCAGGATTTCACGAATCAAATCGAGTTTTTCCAAGGTTTGGAACTTTGTGATCTGCCGGCCCATTGCGGCGAGCATCCGGTCGGAAATATGCTGAAGCGGAATGTCGATGTAATGACAAAAACGCGGATCAGAGGCCAGCACCTCTAGCACCTCGCGCGTCAGATGCTGCGGACAGGCATACATCAGCCGGAACCAGACATCGTCCTGAATCTCATCGCGGAGCTTCTGTAACAGCTCCGCTAAATGCAGTTCGCCATCCCATTCCTTACCGTACGCCGTCGTGTCCTGCGCAATCAGATTGAGCTCCACCGCACCCGCATCAATCAGCGCACGGGCTTCGGCCAGAATATCGTCCATCGGACGGCTGATCTGCCGCCCGCGGATTTTCGGAATGGAGCAGAACGTGCAGGGATTGGAACAACCCTCGGAAATTTTCAAATAGGCGGTGTGCGGAGAGCCCATCCGCAGACGCGGACGGATCAGAAAATCACTGTAGCCTTCCGGCTCGGATTGTGCGGCGTTTTCGCCCAGCAATTCCGCGCAGATTTCCGGCAGGCGACTGTAGTCGGAAAAAGAAACACGCGCATCGGCAGCCTCCAAAAATAATTCCAGTTCCGGGCTGTCGGCAACCCGTTTAACCAGACAACCCAGCGCAACGACAGCCTTCGGTCCGCCGCTCTTGAGTCCACGCAGTTCATGAAGAACGCCCGCCGCCTCTTCGCGTGCATCCTGAATAAAGCCGCAGGTGTTAACGAGACAGATGTCGGCATCCGCCGGTTCCTCTGCAATCAACCAGCCGCTTTCAACAAAACGTCCGAGAATCAGTTCGGAATCAACAGTATTTTTGGCGCAGCCCAGACTGATCAGACTGACAACAGGTGAAGTTTTCTTCATGGGTTAACGTTTCCAGAAAGAAGGGAGAAAAAGAATGAGTACGGTGTACAGCTCAAGACGCCCGAGGAGCATGCAGAAGGTTAAAATAATCTGTCCGGGAACCGGAATGGCGGCGTAGTTCTGTGTCGCACCGACAGCGGAAAGGCCGGGGCCGATATTGCCGAGCGACGCAATGACCGAGGTCGCGGCCGTTTCGAGATCCGGCGTGAAAAAGGTCATCAGGAATGAGGCGAGCGCGAAAATAATGACGTAGATGATGAAGAAAGCCGCGATGTTGGCGACGACTTCGTCCTCGACCGGTTTGCGCCCCAGTTTGAGCTGAATGACCGCCTGCGGGCGCATAAACTGGCGGACCTCTTTGACCATCTTTTTCCACATGATGAAAATGCGGACGACCTTGATGCCGCCGCCGGTCGAACCGGCGCACCCGCCGACAAACATCATCAGCACCAATAGCATGCGCGAAGCCTGTGGCCAGCGATTAAAATCCGCCGTGACAAAGCCGGTGGTGGTCAAAATGGATGTGCCCTGGAAGAAGGCGGCGCGCAACGCTGCAAGAACTCCGTGATAAAGCGGCAGAATATCGACCGTCAAAAAAAGTCCGCAGACCAGCCAGAAGAAAAAGTAAAAGCGGAATTCCGGGTCTTTGAAATAGCGTCCCGGCTGCCCGGCCAGCGCGTAATAATGAAGTGAAAAATTTACACCGGCCGCAAACATGAAGAAAATAATGATGCAGTCAATGATGCCGCTGTTGTAGGCGCCGACGCTGGCAGTGCGGGTCGAAAAACCGCCGGTGGCCATGGT
>JBAYVX010000184.1:0-4045 GCA_041674365.1 Kiritimatiellales bacterium
CAGTTCGAGCGCCCGGCGGGCGGTGGTTCCGGAAAGAACAAATTCCGGTGTTGGCAGTAACAGCTCGTTTTCAGGCGTCAGAATGCCGATATTTTCGGTGGCGCCTTCGCCGAGGTTTCCGTTTGGATCGACCGAAATAACAAAGTCGAGGCCGCGCCGGTTGGCTTCCAGCTTCATCAGCACATTGGGCAGATAGTTGCATGTTTTAATCACGGCAAGTTCCGGCGGCTTGATCGGTATCTTGCTCAGTGCGGCACGGGCCGGTTTCAGTTTTCCGTTTTCGAGGCGCGCAGTATAGCGATAAATCACCACATAAAGAGCCGGCCCCTTACAGAGGATGGGGTCAATTCCCATATTCTCCGTGCCTCGCGAAACCAGTATGCGGATCAGGCAGTCGTGCTGCCCTCCGGCACGGATCGTCGCGCAGATAATTTCCAGAAGCTCCGCGCGCGGGCAGGGCAGCTCCATGCCGATACCTTTGCAGGAAAGTTCGAGCCGCGCAAAGTGAGCCTCCGCGTTGTAGAGCTGACCGTTCAGGCATTTGAGCGACTCAAAAACGCCATCGCCGCGCTGTGGCAGGTGGTCGTCGGCAGGAATCATCATCAGTGCCGGATCGGTGGTCATGCCGCCGGTCAGGCTTGAGTACATCGCATAAAGAGTGTCCGAAAGGCTGCCGCGCGCTTCCGTAAGCCGTGCCAGCCACTCACTGTTTTCCAAACATTGGAATTTTCGGTTCATATTTTTCCAAACCTTGTAAAAAAATCTGAAATCCGGACTCGCCGGTTCCAAACATTGGAAAAACCATACGCTAAAGTTTCCAAGGTTTGCCACTCCTTTTGCCAGTCGTTTATTTTGGAACACCAAAAGCACTTTCGCTTCGCTTAGGTGAAAGGTTATGTTATCAGGAAAGCCATGAAAGCAGTTGAAATCATCTGCATGCATTGCGGGGCAGAAGCGTTTTTAAAACGCGAGCCGGTTTATGAAGGATTCTCAAAAACCGGCGAAGTGCTGAGCTGTTCCGCCTGCGGCGGTGTGTTTGCCTCTGAGGAAGAGGTTCCTTTTAAGGCCGCAATTGCGGCTTCGACGATTTTCACTGATGCCGACCGCTCGAAAAAAGTGAAGGTTTTCAACGAAGGTGAAAACAGGAATATCTGCCGTTATTGCGCGAATTATGTAGTGAATCCCTTCATGCAGTTCTGTTCACTGCACAAAAAAGAAGTCCAGGCGACCGACAGTTGCAGCCGGTTTGAGACACCCAAGGCAAAGTCGGCGGATCCATTGAAGGATTTTTAATCCATCCGGCCTTTAAACTGGAACATAACCTGCTTTCTTAATCCTGAGAACAGGAGGTTGTGCTATGAAAGGAAAGGCGCTGGTTATCATTCTTGCGACTGTTATTTCCGCATGGGCGCTGTGGTCGGGAGCTTTAGGTGCCTGTTTTGAGAAAAACGGGGCTTCTGGGTATCAAATAATTCTCAAAACAGGGAATTGTCCAAAAGGATCGGCTACGATCAACAAGTATCTTTGTGTGACATTTGCGAAAATCGCCCAAATATCTGATACGGCCTTTTCTTCTATCGGCGGGCCGGAACTGGTTCAGAAGTGTAGGGAGCAACCTGTATTATTCGGAACCCTGTTTATATTCTTTGGAGTTTCCGCCTGCGGCATCGCCTTTATTGTGCACCTGATCCGGACGGATGCCCGGTTCTGATTAAAACGTGCGGTGAAGCATTCTTTCCGTCAGCTCTTTGAGTCGGGCGCCGTTCGGCAGACCGTCGGCCGCGGTGCAGGATTTTTCGGTCAGCTCCGCAGCTTTTGAGCGGGCTTCTTCGGATCCATGTACCGTCTGCCATGTCATTTTTCCTCTGGCTTTATCTGAACCGATGTCTTTTCCAAGTTTTTCGGTTGTAGCGGTTTCGTCGAGCAGGTCATCAATAATCTGGAACACGAGGCCGGTGTTTTCGCCGTATTCCGCCAGAGTTTCCAAACATTGGAAATTTGCTCCCGCACAGATGCCGCCCATAACACAGGCCGCACGGATCAACGCGGCGGTTTTATTGCGGTGGATATATTCAACCAATGTTGCGTCCGGAATTTTACCTTCAGCATCGATATCTTCTGCCTGTCCGCCGATCACACCGCGACTGCCTGCCGCGCGCGCCAGTTCCAGCACAAGAGAGCTTCCGGAATCCGGAATACCAGCCAGAACTTCGAAGGCGAGGGTGAGCAGAGCATCACCCGCCAGGATGGCGGCGGCTTCATCAAAAGCAATATGGCAGGTCGGATGTCCGCGCCGCAGAGTATCGTCGTCCATCGCGGGCAGATCATCATGAATAAGCGTGTAGGTATGCAACAGCTCCAGTGCGCAGGCGGCGGGCAAAGCCTGTTCCGCTGTTCCGCCGCACGCCTCGCAGGCCGCAATGCAAAGGATGGGGCGCAACCGCTTCCCCCCTGCGAATACGCTGTAGCGCATGGCCTCGTGGAGCTTTGCCGGACGTTCCCGTTCGGATGGAAGAAGGGCATCAAGTGCCGCATTAACGGCGTCGGTCTGCTGTTTCAGATAATTTTGCAGCTCACTCATCGGGCGGATGATAGCTCAAAGCCCTTATTAGTAAAGTAATAGCAGGATAGAATGGTTTGACAGCGGCATAGGGCAATTCTACTATCCCACCTCATTTTGCAGATGGGAACTGTTAACCACCAAAACGGGGAAGCTTCGCTATGAAAGACAGAAAAGAGTTTTACAACCTGCTTGCTGAAATTGACGGAAAGCCTTTTGCTGAATATGAACGGCTGATCGGCGACTTTGACTTTGCCCGTTATGTCATCAAATGTTCGAAAATTGACACCGCCCGCGACGGCGAAAACCCCGTTTTCAATATCCGTGTTCCGCAGTCCATCGCCGAACTTCCGGGGCACCTCTACGACTCTCCGGTTCGCCGCACGGCTTTGGAAGACCTTTTGACCAGAAACCTCTGTGCCGTTGCCGGACGCATTTCCCGTTTCAACGAAAGCGGTTGGGCTCGCCGCAACATCATCATTACAGAACCCGGGCAGAAAATTCTTCCGCGCACCTCGGTACTCATCACCAAAGAATATATTGATGTCCGCATTCGCATCGCACTTCCTTACAAGGTTTATGCAACCGGTGAGTGTCTTGTAGATGCCGAAATGGCCCGCAAGGTGTTTTTTGATGATCTGCCCGAAGTTGTCAGCTCCAGCATTTTCTGTTGTAACCTTGATCTCGCTGAAGCCGAAGAATTTGTCAACAGCATGGAAGATGCCGACCGTATTCGCCAGACACTCGCTACACTCGGTCTCGTCGGTTTCGTTGGAGAAGGCTCTCTGCTCGCCCGCGAACCGGACAGCGATCAGCCCGACTACGATCACATTGCTCCTTTCGAAGTTTCTGAAGCCGCGCAGACCGAAATAGATGTGCCGAACTCCGGTAAAATTATTGGTCTGGGTATTCCCTCCGGCTTGACCGTTGTCCTCGGCGATGCCGCCAACGGACGTAAAGATTTCATGTCTGCCCTCGCCGCCGGCGTGTTCAACCATATTCCCGGTGACGGACGCGAAACCGTTGTAACCGTTTCCGACGCTGTTCAGATCGCCATCGACCGCGGTCGCAGTGTACAGGAAGTCAACATTACCCCGTTCCTTTCCGAGTCCGAAAACGGAAACCCGGCTTCCTACAGCACCCGTTCCGCCGACTCCTTTATCTCACAGGCAGCCTCCACTATCGAAGCTCTCGAAGTCGGTGCCCGTGTGCTGATTGTCGATGAAAACAGTTCCTCGCCGGCCTTTTTGACCACCGATGCCCGCATCGCCGGTCTGCTGGGTTCCACCCCGCGTGCCTCACTTGCGCAACGCGCCCGCCAGATGGTCGATGAACTCGGCATTTCGCTTATCATTGGCGGTGAAAACCTTGTGGCCGAATATATCCCGCTCGCCGACACCGTTTTGAAAGTCGAAGACTTCCAGGTCACCAACATCACCGAAGAAGCCAAGGCGCTTGATTTGGCACTTCCGCCGGAAGCACCCG
>JBAYVX010000185.1:0-4001 GCA_041674365.1 Kiritimatiellales bacterium
CGGCACCCAGAGTCTGGATCATCGCGCGGTGCCGTTCGGCCTCTAAAAGGGTCTGTTGCTGCTGTTCAACCGTTTTCTTCAGCTTATGTTCTATGTGAAGCTGTTCTTCCGCCACCTCAATCCGATGCTTCATTTCAGCCAGAATCCGATTAAAATTTTCTTCGATGTATTTAATATCATCCGAATTATGTGTGTCAGCTAATACAATTTTTTCCGGCAGTGTCCCTTGGGCAATCTCGGTGACGTAATGCCGGAGTTTCAGGATATTATCCGGATATTTTTTCAGAATTAAAAAACCGGTGACAGCAATTGCTGTTGTTAACACAAAAATCAGGAACTTAATTAGAAATGTTAAACGTCCGGTATAATATACGGCCGAAGCACCTATATAAAACAACGATAATGAAGGGATAACTGCGAGCAGGATCGTTGCAATTTTGGCCTGGTTTCGCGCATCACGTGTTACTAACGAGGTAAACCATTTTCCCATTTATCAGCTCCATTGTTGAGTTCCCAGCTGCAATACGGATTACGACTGTATCCTGCAACTGAATCATTTCAGTGCCAAGAGATATTCATAAAAATAAAAACTTTTTAACTGTGAAGTTTAAAAATATGCCGATTTAGGAATTTTTAAGCAGCAACCAGAGGAAAAACGGGCCGCCGAGCAGTGAAGTAATCAACCCTGCCGGCATTTCCACAGGTGCAAGCAGGGTGCGGGCGAGTCCGTCGCAAATTACCATAAACGCTCCGCCAAACAGGATGACAGCCGGGAAAAGTTTCCGATGATTGGAACCGATGAACTGGCGGCAGATATGCGGAACCATCAGCCCGACGAAGGCGATCGGCCCGCAAAACGCAACCGCCGCGCCGGTCATCAGTGATGCGGAAAGAAAAAGCAGTTTCTTTGTACGGTCGACGTTCACGCCACGCGCTCCGGCCAGCTCTTCGCCCGTCAGCAGCAGATTCATCTCACGTGTTAGTAGTCCCGTAATCAGAAGTCCGGCGAATACAAACCCCGTCAGATTAATCGGTGTGGTGAATCCCACCACGGAAAAACCGCCCATCAGCCAGCGGATCATACGGAAGGTTTCGCCGGGATCACTGAAATACTGCATCAGCAGAATCAAGCTGGAAAAAAACAGATTCACCGCCACACCGGCCAGCAGCAGCGTCGCGGTTGAAAAACCGTTCTTTATGCGCGCCAGTCCATATACCAGCGCAGCAGCACCGAGTGCACCGAGAAATCCTGCAATAGAGGTTCCCGAAACGTCGAGAAAAAGAAGCGGTGTGCCAAAACGAAGCCAGACCGTTGCGCCGAGCGCCGCGCCGCCGGAAATGCCGAGTGTATAAGGCGTGGCGAGCGGATTGCGGAACAGCGCCTGGAAAATCATTCCGCTCGACGCCAGCGCGATGCCTGCGAGAAAGGCCGTCAATACTCGCGGAAGACGCAGCTTCATCAGAATCTCTCGTCCCATCGGATCGTGCAGGACATCTGTGCTTCCAAACATTGGAAAAATGATCAGAGCCGCGAAACACAGCAAAATCAGAATGATGAATTTCAGTTTCATGATAGATCAGAATAATTAAGGACAGAATGATTGGAATTGCTGACGGAAGAGAATTGAATTTCGGATCCGTTCAAATTGATCCAGTAGAGTGTATCTAAATCCGTATGATCCAGAAATCGTTGCAGGTGCTTACGATAAGCCGGAATACCGTTTTTCAGAGATGAAATGCAAAAGGTTTCGGTTTGAGAAAGAAGAGGGATTTTTTGAGTTCCAAGTTCTATTTCACCGGTTGTTATCCGGACAGGTTGAATGATGTTTTCCTGTCCTCCGAAAAAATAACAGATGGCTTCTTTGTAGAGGGCGGTGTTCAGAAATGCGCCCCAGTCGGCAAGTATTTCAAGAGTTATGGATTTTAATTTATCAGCAGTTTCTGAATGATGGAGCCATAGATTATCATCGACCTTTACGTTGCGGCGGGCAGTGAAATCGAGCGTTGTTGATACAAATTCGTGTTCAACGGATGGCGGACGGAAGTTGACAATTTTTCCGTGCTTAATTTCGGTTAAGAGGAGGTAGTCGAGAGCTTGTATCTGGTAATCCGATGCAATAGCGGAGGCTGTTTTTAGTTCATAGATTGCTCCATAATTTAGCAAAAGATCGATGAATAGATCTTTTTTGAATGCTTTATGCGCCAGACATATTTTAACTTCAGCATTTGCCTGTATTCCGTTGATGAGGCATGCGCGAAGCAATTCCTTCTGGTAGATTTTCTCATCATAAAATCTGCCCAGCTGGTTCTGAATATCAAATGCCAGTCGCATCACCTGAAAATCCAGATCATGGAATTCCTGTTCGGAAAGTGCTTTGATTGGTTGTTCCAGTTGAATCGGCATAAATTATTCTGTCCTTAATTATTCTGATCAAAAATCATGACTCTGAGGCCGGGGCGAGGGTTTCTTTACGGATGAAGGGCGTTTCAAACAGTTCTTCGAGCGACGCGGGCTGAATCAATTCCTGCGGCGTTCCGCTGGAAAAGATGCATCCGTCTTTCAGGGCGACAATCCGGTCGCTCCAGTGCGCGGCGCTGTTAATGTCATGGTTGACGGTCAGAATAGTTGTGCCGCATTCGGTGTTGATTTTTTTCAGCAGTGTCATCACTTCGCTCTGATGCCGCCAGTCGAGGAATGTGGCCGGTTCATCGAGAAGCATGATCGGCGTTTCCTGCGCCAGTGCGGCGGCGATATAAACTTTCTGTCGCTCGCCGCCGGAAAGTGTCCGCAGGGTGCGGGCTTTGAACTGCGTTGTTCCGGTAGTCTCCATCGCCCGTTCAACAGCGGCTTCATCATGCTTTTGCGCAGGTGAAAGAGGCGACAGATACGGATAGCGGCCCATCATCACAAAATCATAAACGGTGAGCGGAAATTCAATATCGTGGGTCTGCGGAACATAGCTGACTTGACGGGCGAGGGCGCGGCTGTCGCAGTTCGAGCATTCGAGTCCGTTGATTTTTGCCGAGCCGTGATACGTGTACATTCCGAGAAGACAGCGCAACAGGGTGGTTTTGCCCGCACCGTTCGGGCCAATGATCGAAACGTATTCGCCGGCCTGCACATCAAATGAAACACCGCGCAGTATTGAAACTCCTCCGAGTTCCAACGCTAATTTCTCTAATTGAATGACCGGATTCATGTTTTTTGATCAGAATAATTATGGACAGAATAATTTATGCATCCGGAATCAGGAATCATTCTGTCCATAATTATTCTGATTTGTTCTCTGATTGAATTGCGGTGACAAAATCTTTGAGAAGAAGAACAAAACGCGGCCCGGGAATCCAGGCATAATCGTTGGTGATCGCGAGCGCCCGGTGGGGTTTCCAATGTTCGGAAGAAAAGTTTCCAAGCTTTGGAAGAATGTCGATGACGACATCGGGGTTCATGGCGGCGAGGCCTTCGGGCGAGATTTCCGGATATTTCTGCGAGGTTTCAGCGCAGGCATTCGTGCCGCCGGCGCGTTCAATGAGTTCGTCGTAGAAGGTTCCGCGTGCGGCGACATACATGCGGCTCAGGCTTTCGTCGTGGCCGACGCAGACAAGGACTTTGGGTTTCGGGTTTTTCCAATGTTTGGAAAAATCAGCAGTCTGTTTTTCCAAACATTGGAAAAGTTTCTGTGCCGCGCCTTCCGCACTGCAGGCTTTGCCGATGGTAAGGATGGATTCCATGATTTCACTGATGTGTTCGTGGGAAACACCGAAAAACGGAATGCCAAGCGCTTTGAGCTGTGCTTCGATTTCTTTTTGCGTTTTGAGTCCGATGACGAGGTCGGGCTGCAGCGCAACGATCATTTCCCAGTTGGGATCGTAGAGCCCGCCGACGGAGGGTTTGTTGGTGACGTCGGGCGGATAGGAACAGAAGCGGCTGACGCCGACGACTTCGTTGCTGAGACCGAGCGCATAGAGAATTTCGGCGGTGTTCGGCGCCATGGCGACGA
>JBAYVX010000186.1:0-3992 GCA_041674365.1 Kiritimatiellales bacterium
CAAACTCTCCGATAATTATACGGAAACATTTTGAAACGTTTGCTTAAAACAAATCGTACCATTTCTAAATCGAAATGATGATCGTGAGTCATTCAGTTTTCAAAGAGCAAAAAAAACACCAACGTGATTACCTGTTCAACAGGCTTTTCTGTTGGAGCGGCGAGTAACTTACGCAAACTGCTTCAGTCGGTCAACCGCTTTTTCATTTTATTTTCAGAACAATTTCCTCGCTCGATTCTCACTCGCTTTGCAGCTCGTTTTGTTTCGAACAAGGCGGGCCATCATACGCACCTCAGTTTGTTTGGCAACCCGTTTTTTAAATTATTTTTTCAGAACAATTTCTCACTCGAATTTCACTCGCTTTGCAGCTCGTTTTGTTTCGAACAAGGCGGGTCATCATACGCACCTCGGTTTGTTTGGCAACCCGTTTTTTAAATTATTTTTCAGAACAATTTCTTATCCGTTTCGGCGGGCTTTGCAGCTCGTTTTTGTGTCTGACAAGGCGGGTGATAGTACGCGGATAAAAAAACCGCGCAACTTATTTTGCAAAATAAATTCATTTCGCTTCGAAAACCGCTAAAAACCCAATAAAAACACACAAATCAGTCCGCAAAAAATGCTGCAAAATTCATTCACCGCACAATCCGGACATTCTCAACAATAAGAAGTTTTTATTATAAAACGTTTTCTACAAACAACTTTCGCATAATTTTTACCGCGCCTCCCCCGACGCGTTTCTCACAACTGCGGAATTATTCGTGTAAATCACTTATGAATAGTACGTTAAAAACAAAACAGCAGTTTCCGTTGTGTGGAAACTGCCGTTCTTCTCGCGCAAAAAGGTTATGGCGTATAGCCATAACCTTTCTCATCTTCTGCTCTGAAGCTTCGAAAGCAGCCGCAAAATCTCCATATAAAGCCACACCAGCGTCACAATCAGCCCGAACGCGGCATACCACTCCATGTATTTAGGGGCGCCCTGCTCCGCACCCTGCTCAATAAAATCAAAATCCAGCACCAGATTCAGCGCCGCCACTACCACCACGATTACACTGAAAATAATTCCTGCCGGACCGGATGAATAAATCACGCTCATCGAATGGCCGAACAAACCCATAACCATCGAAATCAGATAGAAAAACGCAATCCCGCCCGTCGCCGCAAAAACACCCAGCTTGAAATTCTCCGTCGGTTTAATCAGCCGCGACGCATACGCCACCAGCAGCGCGCCCAGCGTACCGAACGTCAGCAGCACCGCCTGAATTACGATGCCCGGATACATCCGCTCGAACACACTCGATATCCCGCCCAGCATAACGCCCTCGCAAACCGCATAAATCGGAGCCGTAACCGGCGACGCCTTCTTATTAAAAATCGTAATCAGCGCCACCACAAAACCCGCAATCGCGCCAATCATGATCCAGCTCGAACCGGCCTGCGGATTTGCCGGATTCCATGTCAGAATCGTCGCCGCAAACAACAATGCCAGCAGCATTGCTGTGCGGCTTACTGTTCCCTGAATCGTCATCACACCCGTGCCTTCATTCGCCACATCAAACGTCTTCGCATTTAAAGCCGGATTTGCAGTACGCATCATAACTCGTCCTCCTGTTATATTTTTAGAAAATATGAACATTCGACCGGAAAAATGCAAAACCGTTCACTCTTCCGCACCCCGTATGATAAATTCCCCACATGGATCTCGACCTGACAGCACTGCGCAAAGCGCTGGAAAACGGCAGTTGCAAACTGCCGTCGCTGCCGCCGTCCGCGCAGGCCTTTCTCGGATGCCGGCTCCCGCAGTCGCAACTTTGGATCACTGATGGTTTCCAAGGTTTGGAAAAACTCTCTGACTCCTTCAAAACTCTCTGCCCTCAGAAAAACATTCTGTTGCTCCCGCCACATGATGAAAAAGACATGGAGACCCAGAGCGAGCGATTAAAAACACTTTCGTTCCTGCAAAATAAAAAGAAGGGTACAGAAACTTTCTGCCTGATCACGACTTTCCAAACATTGGAAGAAAAGTTTCCAAGGTTTGGAAAAACAACCGTCCTAAAACACGGCGACACGGTCAATCCCGATGAACTTTTCCAAACATTGGAAAAACAGGGTTACACACTCGACGTCGAAATCTACGAAAAAGGTTTCGCCGCGCGCCGAGGCGGCATTATCGACATCTGGCCGCCCACCTCCGCCCTGCCCGTGCGCATTGAATTTTTCGGCAACGAAATCGAAAGCCTGCGCACCTTCGAAACCGACACGCAACGCTCCGTCGAAAAAATTGAGAGCGTAGAAATCTTCCCGCTCAACGCCACAGGCAATCTCACTCTCTCCGAACTGCTTCCAGAAAATACTCTGCGCATCTGCAGCGGCGTTGAAGCAGAATGCGACATTCAGATCGGCTGTGTCACCAGCGACGTGACCGACATCGACCTCGGATTTTATGAAACCAATCTGAAACCGGTCGGCGGACTGCACCGTCCAGAAGCCGCCGAACAACAGCGAAAAGCCTTCTTCCACACCTTTAAAGGTATGGTTTCCAACGGTTGGAAAATCGATATCTACATGGAAACACAGGGTTCTCTCGACCGTCTCCGCGAAGCGTATTTTCCTAAAGCCCAAAGTCTAAAGTCTAAGGTCTCTCTCCACGTCGGACTATTGCACGGTAGTTTTGCCCGCAAAGAACAGCGACGCATTGTCATCACCGAAGCCGATATCTACGGCTATGCCGCGAAAACCGCGCACATCCGGCGCGGTGAAAAAGCGATCAAGGCTGAAGGAACGCGCGTCGCGGAATGGAGCGACATCCAGCCCGGCGAGCTGGTCGTGCATGTCGATCACGGCATCGGCAAATACATGGGCCTCGTAGAAATGGAAATGGCCGGCCGACGCCAGGAAATGCTGCTGATCGAATACGCTGACAGCGCGCGGATTTATCTGCCGACCTCGCAGGCGCATCTGCTCACCCGCTACATCGGCATGGGCAACGCCACCCCTGCCCTGCACAGCCTGAAAGGTCACCGATGGCAGAATGAACGCGCCTCCGCACAATCGGCCATTGAAGACCTAGCGGCAAAACTTCTGGAAACACAGGCGGCGCGCGAACTGAAAAAAGGACGCGCCTGCGGGCCGGATACACACTGGCAGCAGGAATTTGAAAATTCGTTCCCGTACATGGAAACGCCCGATCAGCTGAGCGCGATCAAGGCGGTTAAAGCCGATCTCGAATCTCCGCTTCCGATGGATCGCCTGATCTGCGGCGATGCCGGGTACGGAAAAACCGAGGTCGCCATGCGCGCGGCGTTCAAGATGGTGATGGAAGGACGACAGGTCGCCCTGCTCGTTCCGACCACGATTCTGGCTCAACAACATTTTGATACATTTACGGAACGCATGGCCGCCTTCCCCGTCCGCGTCGAAATGCTCAGCCGCTTCCGCACGCACCACGAACAAAACCAAACCATTCAACGGTTGCGCGAAGGCGAAGTCCATATTGTCATCGGCACGCACCGGCTGGTGTCAAACGATGTGCAGTTTAAAGATTTGGGTCTCGTGATCATCGACGAAGAACAGCGCTTCGGCGTACGCGCCAAGGAGCATTTGAAACAGCTCCGCAAACAGGTCGATGTGCTGACGCTCAGCGCGACACCGATTCCACGCACGCTCTACATGAGCCTGACCGGCGCGCGCGACATGAGCACAATACAGACGCCGCCGCAGGAGCGCCAGCCCGTCGAAACGATTGTGCTCGAATATCACGACGACATCATCACCGAAGCCATCCGCCACGAACTGGCGCGCGATGGACAGATTTTTTATCTGCACAATCGCGTGCAGACGATCGGCAATGTGGAGAAAAATATAAAGCGCTGGTGCCGGAAGCACGCGTCGAATACGCGCACGGACAGATGAGTGAACGGGAACTCTCCGAAGTGATGCACCGGTTTGTGCGCGGCCTGTTCGACGTGCTGATCTGCACAACCATCGTCGAA
>JBAYVX010000187.1:0-3950 GCA_041674365.1 Kiritimatiellales bacterium
CACGCCTACAAAGAAGACAAAGGCGGAACCGGGCAGGGCGAATGCATCATCTTTAAAATGCCAGGCACCGACATCGAATTCACCGACCTCGTCAAAGGCACGCTCAAAAAGCCGGCCAAAGATATGGCCGACTTCGTCATCGTCCGCTCCAACGGCACGCCGGTCTTCCACCTCGCCAACGTCCTTGACGACATTGAACAGGGCATCACCCACGTCATCCGCGGCGACGACCACGTCGAAAACACTTTCCGCCACATCGCCATGTACAAAGCGCTCGGCGCGCCCGTTCCGCAGTTCGCCCATCTTCCCATGATCGTCAACGCGCAGGGCAAGCCGTACTCCAAACGCGACGGCGACGCCTTCGTCGGCGACTTCCAGAGCAAAGGCTTTTTCGGCGACGCGCTCTTCAACTATCTCGCACTGCTCGGCTGGTCGCCCGGCGACGACCGCGAAGTCATGACCCGTCAGGAAATGATTGAAGCCTTCGATCTCAAAACCGTCCGCTCCTCGCCCGCGCAGATGGACCTGCGCAAACTGCTCTGGATGAACGGCGAATATCTCAGGGCGATGAGCCCTGAGATATTCAATAAGATAGCTCTGGAAGAATTTCAAAACGCTGGCATTGCGTTAAACGATAAAGTCGGCGAAGTGTTTGCGTTGTTGCAGCCGCGGGTCAAACTTCCATCAGAAATTGTCCCGCAGGGAAAATTTCTGTTCACCGAAGATTTCGAATACGACCAAAAAGCCGTTGAGAAAAAGCTGCTCAAAGAAGGAATTTTCCAAACATTGGAAAAAATCGTTGGAATTTTCCAAACATTGGAAACCTTCGACGCCGAGACCGTCAACGCCGCGTTGCACAGCTTTGTGGAAAATGGCGGACTCAAATTCGGCGACGTCATGCCGCCGCTACGCATCGCCGTATCCGGTCAGCAGTCCGGCCCCGACCTCGCGCCCGTCCTCGCTATCCTCGGCAAAGAAAAATCCATCGCCCGTATCCGCACAACTATCGCCCGCTTCGGTTAACAGTTGGGTGGAGCGGGCGCTCCGCGCACGCTTTGGGGAAACGCACCCGGAGGTCGCGTTCCACCTTTAATATTTCTGACAGGATAACCGGATTTACAGGATGGCGAACCATTCTCTGGAGTGGAAAGAACGCTCCGGGCCGAATCACATGTTGCAGTGCCTCATTGACCCTCCGCAAAATGTCGATTACGCTCGCCGCAGTTTTCCGGAAAAACGAACTGACGCACAAACAACGTTGGGGTAATGAGAAATGACAAAGAAGGAGTTTATTAAGTCGCAATTGCGTCGAGTGCAGTTCATGGCAATGCCCTTTCTCGTGCCACTTATTGTAGGTCGTCTGTGGTGCGCGTTTCAGTTCATTGAACTGAGCGCTCCCGCTAAGATTGCTTTGGACCTTTGCACAACTGCTTGTGTGGTCTGGATAGTCTGGTCATCTTGGACTCGCATTCGGTGCCCAGATTGCGGCGCATCAGTCGCCTTGACGGTGCACATGCCACAGACACAATTATGTCCCAAGTGTGGATCCAACTGGACACAGGAAATGAAAGACCCCAACCACCGCATTCACTCTATCGTAGACTCTGCCCGTTCAGAGTGACGCGTGACGTTCGATTTCTCCGTTTTTGCGATCTCTGCGTTCTTTTGCGGTTAATTAAATTTTCCCAGAAACTGGACTTCGCGGACGAGATCAATACCAAACTTTTCTTTGACGGCGGCGGCCATTTGCTCGGAAAGCTCCCAGACATCCTGCGCGGTGCAACCGGGGTCGGCGACGATGATGTTGGCGTGCTTTTCGTAAATTTTTGCTCCGCCGACTTTGAATGATCGTACCCCGGCTTCTTCGAGAAAATATCCGGCCGCTTTGCGCCGCTCGACGGCGGAGGTCGGCTCAATGTTGCGGAAGACGCTCCCGGCGCACGGTTCTTTGTGCCAGTCGGGATGATGTTCTCGGCGGAATTCGAGAATCCGCTCGCGCTCGGCTTGCATAACCGACCTGTCGGCTTTCGGTAATTCAAATGTCGCTGAAAGGACAATTTCGCCGGTTTCTTTGAGTTTGGAGTGGCGATAGGCAAATTCGAGTTCGTCGTGAAGAACAGTGCGGATGTTTCCGTCCAGCCCGAGCAGTTCGACGGAGATCAGGTGGTCGCCCATCTGCCGCCCGAAGGCGCCGGCGTTTCCGGCGATGCTGCCGCCGACAGTGCCGGGGATTCCCGAACAATAAGAGAGATCGCCAATTTCCTGTTCGATGGTGAAGAGCGCCAGATCGTCGAGCAGGGTGTCGCCGGAGACCGTGACGCGGCTGCCGGAGCCTTTGATGTCCGGTTTGTCGGAGCAGAAGCGGATGACGGCCTGTTCGATGCCTTGGTCGGAAACAACCAGATTTGCGCCTTGTCCGATGACGAGGAAAGGATGTTTGGCTTTATTTAAAAGCTGAATGATGGCGGGCAGTTGAGCCGCGGTTGCGCCTTCGATGAGGAGCGGGCAGGGGCCGCCGAGCCGGAAGGTGGTGAAGTCGCGGAGCGGGGCGTGTTCGCTGACGCGCAGGTTCGGGAAATGGGTTTTGATTTCAGATGCCAATTTCATGGACGGGAACATTAGCCACGAAAGAGCGCAAAGAACACAAAAATCAGGAGTCCGGTGAGAGATCTCATTCCCATACATTTAAATGTATGGGAATGTCCCTTCGGGTCGTAATTTGCGATCTTTGCGCTCTTTGAACCGCGTGCCTGCGGCACTATTTCCTGACGGAAATTATTTATCGCTTCGCTTTCAGGTGGCCAAAATTTTGATTACTATCCGGGTCCAATGGTTGGACGATTCCAGTTTTGCATGATGGCCGTGCTGATTGCCGGGGCGGCTTTTGCGGCCGAGCCGCTGGTGACGAATACGGTGTTCACCGCGTTCGATACGGAAACGACCGGGTTCAGCCCGAAGAGCGACCGGCTGGTCGAAATCGGGGCTGTCCGGTTTCGCGGCGACGGCGAGATTCTGGCGGCGACCAACTGGCTGGTGAATCCCGGGATTCCGATTCCGTTTTATGCAACCGAGGTGCACGGCATTACGACGGAGATGGTTACGAACGCGCCGCCGTTTTCCGAGGTTTGGAAGGCGTTCGTCGCGTTTTGCGGGGACAGCGTTTTGCTGGCGCACAACGCGCCGTTTGATGTTGGTTTTCTCAAGGCTGAGTTGAAGCGCGCAAATATAGATGCGCCCGCACTGCCGGTGCTGGATACGCTGCCGCTGTTCCGCGCGTGGTTCCCGCATGCGCTGAGTCATGCGCTTGAGCCGCTGGCAACCTATCTTGGCGTGGACAAAGGAACCTATCACCGCGCCGAGGCGGATTCGTATCATATTATTGACGTGATGGAGGTCGGGATGAAATCCCGCCCGCAACTTCAGCTTCAGCGGCTGGAACACGATGCGGGCGGATTGATCCGGCTCGACGGAAAGGTTCACTGATGCAAACGATTACATCCAAAGACAATCCGAAGCTCAAAGCCGTCCGCGCGCTGGTGCGCTCGAAAAAAGACCGGCAGGAGAGTTCCTCGTTTGTGATGGAAGGCGTGCGCGCCATTCGCGCGCTGACTGACGGTTCGGCTCTTCCGCAGTATCGGCTGAAAGAGGTTTGGGTTTCGGATAAAGCTCCTGATAGCATTCAGGCGGACTATTGCATTCCTCACGATGTGATGGAGCAGCTCTCCGACTGCCGCACCTCGCAGGGTGTTCTCGGCGTGGTGGAGTACACGCCTCTGCCGCTGGCGATTCATCCGGAACGGGGAAATTATCTGCTGCTCGACGGAGTGATGGATCCCGGTAACATGGGCACGCTGATCCGCTCCGCGGTGGCATTCGGTTTCGACGGCGTTTTGCTGCACGGCGACTGCGTGGAAGTTTTTAATCCGAAAACCGTCCGTGCCACAATGGGA
>JBAYVX010000188.1:0-3905 GCA_041674365.1 Kiritimatiellales bacterium
CCTTTCTTCAATATCTTGCTTTTGATTTCGGATCGGGGCGAAATGCTTGCGCGGGACGTTTTAAAATGGTTATGTTCCGTCCGTGTTCTGTGAACGGAAGGGGTGGATTTATGGCAATTGTGCGTGCAGTGGAAATGGTTCGCAAGCTGGTTCCCGATCTGGATGGACGGATCAGCCAGTTCGAAGTGGAAACTTTTGAGATGGATGCAGAGCTGGTCGCCGCCTTCTGTGAAGAGCTTGAGCGGATGTCCGGCGATCTCCAGACCGGTCTGGATAAGCCCGATAATGAAATGATCCGCGTAGCGGCGCATTCCATCAAGGGAATGGGCGGTACGATGGGACTTCCGGAGATTTCCGTGCTGGCACAGGAAATTGAACTGACGCTTCGCGGCGGACAGATGGATCGGTGTACGGAGCTTTGCAAAGGGTTGATCAGTTGGTCGCGTGAGTTTGTTGCCGGAAATCAATGAATCCGCTCCCGGCAGATGATGTGCGTGAAGCCATTCCGCCCGCCGCCTCTCCTCAGACTCATCTGGGCGGCAAGGTGATGGTGGTAGACGATGAGCGCCCCAATCGTCTCTATTTAAAAAAACTTCTTTCTTCTTACGGTTGCGAAGTGACCGAGGCGGCCGACGGGCCGGCTGCGCTGGAACTGATGCACCGAGAACGCCCCGACCTGATTCTCGCTGATGTTGTCATGCCCGGCATGGACGGGTTCGAATTGTGCGGCGCCATCAAAGAGCTCGCCGCGACCCGTGATGTGCCTGTGATTATGGTGACCGCAAAAGGGCAGATCGAAGACCTGAAAAAGGGTTTCGACCTGGGTGCCATGGATTATATCCGCAAGCCCTTCGATGCGCGCGAACTGGTTTTGCGGGTTGGCAATGCGTTGGCGCTGAAACGCAGCAATGATGCCCTGGCCCACTGGAAGCGGCGTGTTTCGCACGAACTGGAGCTCGCCGGTAAAATCCAGCAGTCGATGTTTTCCACCGAACCGCTGTTTTCCGGTCCGTTTGAAATCCGCATTAACTACCGCTCCTCAATGGATGTCGGCGGCGATGCATTTGATGTAATTTCTCTTCCGGACGGAGGCTGCTGCGTCTATGTGGCCGATGTATCGGGACACGGTGTGGCTCCGGCAATGATCTCTTCGATGCTTAAGGCGACTTCCACGGAACTGATCCGGACGTTCTATGACCGGGGTCCTGCATTTATCTGTAACGAACTGCATGTGCGTCTTCGTGCAACTCTTAACAATCCGTCCTACTATGCCACCATGCTGCTGGCACTTTACGAACCGGCAACCGGGCGCTGGATCTGCATGAACTGCGGTCATCCCGATCCGGTGCTGATCTGCGAAGGGAAGCCTGTTCCGTTCCCCGACGGAGGCGGGGGCATTCCGGTCGGTATGCCGCTCGGGCCCGACCGGCCTTTCATGGAAGAAGATCAGACCATTCTCGAATCCTGTCCCGGTATGCACATCCTGCTTTACACGGACGGACTCACCGAGGCGCTTCACCGCAAAACCGGCGAAGAATGCGGCGAAGAAATGCTGGCAAAACTTTTTGCGCGTGTTTCATCCGATCCGTACAGCCTTGATTGTCCTGCTGCACTGCTCAATCTCATAGAGGCCGAAGGCTATGCGATTGGTCATGATGATTGTACGGCCATCACCATTCGCATGGCAGAACCGGCCCGGGTACTCATGGAGGGACACGTCGCCGTTGAAATGAAGGCGGTTTCAGATTGTACGGAAGAGCTGGAGAAACTGCTGCTGGAGAAGGCGGACGAAGACCTTGCTGCGCGCGTCCGGCTGGTGGCTATCGAGCACGCGATGAATGTGGTGGAACACAGCGGACTGGGTGCAAAAGATTCGATATGGATGCAGCTTATTCTCGACGAACACGACTGTCGGCTGGTATGTACAGACTACGGTCGCGAATGGGACATTTCCGGTGCAGATGCAACCGAGCCCAGTCTGGATGACTATGCCGAGGGCGGGCGCGGACTGCTGATCACCAATGTTGCGGCAGACTGTGTTGAGCGCTATAGACGGGACTCACAGAATGTTGTAAGTTACGTTTTCAGGAGGCAACCCGACTGATGAACGAATCTGTATATCAGGCCAGACAAGAGCTGTTCAAAACGCTTGATCTTCCGGTGTCTAAAGCGGATATCAAACGCCTGCGCTGGCGTCAGCGCTGCCGTCTGCTGGTCTGGGAATGGGCGCTGAGCAGCCTGCTTGTCATTAAACGCCTGATGGATGTCGTTTGCAGTTTCATCGCCATCATTCTTCTTATTCCTCTTTTCATTGTGGTTTCGGTATTGATTGTCCTCGAAGACGGCTGGCCGGTGCTTTATATGCAGCAGCGTGTCGGTATCAATGGAGGTATTTTCAATTTCTATAAATTCCGCTCCATGCGCCGCGGTGCAGACCGGCTCAAAGAGCAGCTGATGGCGCAAAATGAATCAACAGACGGCGTAATTTTCAAAATGAAAAAAGACCCGCGCGTCACGCGAATCGGACGTGTTCTACGCCGCTTCAGCATCGACGAAATGCCGCAGTTTTTCAACGTGCTTGCCGGCGACCTTTCACTGGTCGGCCCGCGTCCGCCGCTTTCGTCCGAAGTTGCGCAATACACACTCGAAGAGCGTAAGCGGTTGCACATCAAGCCCGGCCTCACCTGCCTCTGGCAGATCGGCGGACGCTCGGAGATTCCTTTTGAACAGCAGGTGCGCCTGGATATGGAATATATTCACAGCCGGAGCATCTGGCAGGACATCCGCATCATATTAAAAACCATTCCCGCCGTTCTTTTTGGACGGGGGGCTTATTAGAACAGGAGAAGTACCCATGAGTGTAGCATGCACAAAAGAACAGGGCATCGGGATCATTACATTGTCCGGCCCGCTGACCGCCGCCACGGTTGAAGCGTTCCGCGAACAGCTTGCCGTTTGGCAGACCGGTGAGGCCGACGTCAAAAACTTTGTTTTTGATCTGTCTGATGTGGACTTCATGGACAGCGCAGGTCTTGGATCGCTCATCGCGGCGCTCAAACGAATCACCGAGCGCGGCGGCGACATGAAACTCGCCTGTCTCCAGAAAAAACCGCGCATGGTGTTCGAAATCACCCGCGCCTATAAGGTGTTCGAAATTTTTGACACCGTCGAAGAAGCGGCTAAAGCGGCCAGACAGTAAATCCGGTAACCTTGCAGACATGAGAGCCGTACTCTATACCGGCGGTAAAAAGCCGTGGGCTGAAGTGCTTGGGGAGCGTCCCTGGGCACTGCTGCCGGTTGGTGGGCGTCCGTTGCTGAGCTATTGGCTGGAACTCTGTATCGATCTCGGCATCCCCGACGTACAGATCATTCTAGGGCAGGATGCTGAATATGTGGAAATGTTCTGCGGCAACGGCGAAAAATGGGGACTGAGCATCAACTACAGCTTCATTCGCGCCGAAGACGATCCTCAAAATTATCTTGCCCGCGACCCGGATCGTTGGAGCGACGGCCTGCTCTACATCGGTGAAACGCTTTTCCCGCGCCGCCGCCCGGATTTCACACCGGAAAAACTTCAGGCGCTTCTTAGCGGCTGCTGTGTTCAGCATAACGAACATCCTGCTTTCTTCGTCAGCTGTTCTTCAGAGCAGATTGACAGTTTTATCCGGCAGAAAGGGTTCGATGAACCGGCTGTACCGGACTCGACCGGACTTGATTTCACCTTTATCGAAGACATCTTTCGTTATTACCGGCTCAATATGGAAATCGTCCGGGGCGAAATGAACCGCTATCTCTCCAGCGGTTATTCTTCCGCCGATGGCGCGTCCATCGGCTACAACGTTATCACGCCGCCGTCCGTCACGCTCACGCCGCCGCTCGCCATCGGCAACGACTGCCGCATTGGC
>JBAYVX010000189.1:0-3883 GCA_041674365.1 Kiritimatiellales bacterium
ACCTGTACGGTCAACTGTTGCGCCCTCAAGAAAGAATCATGAAGGAACAATCAGTGATCAAGGGATTGAAAGGTGGCACAGGATTTGAAACTTTGGAACACAACGGAAAGCCTATCTTCGCTGACGAAAAAGCGACTTCCGGAATGTTACTAGCTTTGAATGAAGACTTCGTAGACTTCTATGGTCTTCCAGTCTTTGGTGCTAAACCGGTTGCTTACAAGAGTCAGATCAAGGGAAATGATTATCAGGCCCCTATCGGTCTTGGCTTCTCATGGAGCGATTGGATCAAGCCAACCAACGCCGCTGGTTTCGTTGGACACATCTACTTCGGTGGACAGTTCATCACAACCAATCCAAAACGACACGGAAAATTGACAGGTATAACTTCGATATAATTCGCTTAAAACATATTTTGCCCTTTACCAGGCTTGACCTGAGAGGGAGCAAGACAAAGAAAATATGGCACAGTTACTGGAAAACTTTCTGCCCGTGGTGCAATACCATGGGCTGAACACGGACAAAGCGGTAGCCCTCGGGTCAACGTTAGCCGTGACTGGAGCTGTGACGCTCGCCTCCACCCTCGCGGTGACAGGCGCCGTCACAGTTACCGGAGCCATTAGTGGTCCACGTTTCGCTCAAACTGACGCATCAGCTGCGACTATCGCACTGACAGCGGCAATGTCGGGCGGAGTGTTTATCGCCACTAAGGGGTCAGCAACTCAGACATATACCTTACCGGCTGTAGCCGCTGGGCTTATGTTTACCTTCATCTGCGGGGACGCCGGAGGTGAAATCTTAATCGACCAAGCTGGAAGTGAAGTGATTGTGATCACATCATTTGCTGCCGTTGGTGCGGATGCTGATACAGGAATCGTCACCACTGCTGCTGGAACTGGTATCAAAAATACCGCCGGCACAAACGCTATCGGGGACAACATTACGTTGATATCTGATGGTGTGAAGTGGTTCAGTGTCGGCATCACTGCCGGAATCTGGGCTTCGCAATAAGCCAAATAGTTAGTATAATTCGTTAAGTATTTAATTTTATGGCACAAGTTTCATTGTCAGGCGCCGTCCAAATTGGCGGCCAAGACGTGTATACTGAGAGCTCTGTCCAACAGATGTCTCTTGGTGTGTACGCCGAAACTGCTGACGGCCGTGGATACCGCTACTGCAAAGTAGGGGCAACCGCACTCGTCGCAGGAAAGGTGTATCAGAGCTCAGCGCTCGATGCAACAAATCTCCAGGTATCTGGTGGATTTGCTGTTGCGGCCGCCGCAATTGGTGCAACCGAAGTAACCACAACCACAACTGGTACAATCACGAAAGACTTCCTTGCTGGTGGATATATGTCGGTTTGTGTGACTCCTGGAGAGGGACACATCTACCGAATCAAGGGTAACACTGCCGCTTCTGGCGCTGCTTACACTATCTACTTGGAAGACCCAATTCGCGTCGCGCTGACCACAGGGTCAAACGTGATATTTGCCAAGCATCCGTATGATTCAGTAGTTATCGAACCAGGAACTCCTACCGGCGTTATCGTTGGTGTTGCTTCTCACGTTATCACAGCTGCTTACTATGGATGGATGCAGACTCACGGCCCAGCATCAGTACTATTCACAGGTACAGGTGTAGCCGGAAAAGCTGTTGGATCACTTTCTGGTGGTACTTCAGGTTCTGCTGCTCCAGCTATCGCTGCGACAAACATTATCGGTTACCACATGGCAACCGGTATCACAACTGAATACGCATTGATTTATTTGACACTCAATTAAATCGTACTTTCACTCTGGCCAGTCACCCCTGGCCAGGGATGAGGGCGCTAAAACTCTCAGGGTGCATAATTATGCCGTACTCACCCACCGGCAATAAGAGAAAAAACATATGCAAGCAAAGACTGTACTGTTTCGGAACTTTTCCGACCAAGTATTCTCAGCGGTCAAGCCTCACGAGGCTCAGGTCGGCGACCAAAAGAGGATGATAATTGACGAAAACTGTAAGTGGGACGGCGAGCCGTACACTTTCGAAGCCGGCGAAGCACGCTATATGGCTGACTGGAAAGCCAGGCATTTTGCAAAACATCTCGTGAATCGCGAGCTGGTCAAGAAGGGAATGGACTCCGACACATCTCCAAAGAAGCCGGAAGATAATCCGCGCTATATGGAGCTTTTTAACAAAGCCTACATCGAAGACTCTGGCGCTGAAGCAATGAGTGAATCAAGGGTAGAGGACGAGATAGTTAACAAAAATAAGGATCTCGAAATCGCAAACCTCAAAGCTGAAAATGCCAAACTTCGTGGAGAAACAGGCGAAGCGTCATCTGAAGTGGAAGATAAAAATGAGCGAGGCGCAACAGCCGAAGAAGTCGAAAGACAAGCACCCGCTAAAAAAGAAGAAAAATCCGAACTGGTAACGCCGATTGAAGATGATGAGGATGAAGAGGATGCCCCAGCCGGATCCGAGGAAGCTGAATTTGTAGGGTTAAAGGTTAAAGAATAATAATTAAAAATATATGGCCACAATTCAAGGTGCAATACCGAGGGACGCCAATGGCGTACCAATCACCACAACTGGCTGTGAGGTGTACAAATCGCTCAATATTGATGCGAGTAATACCACCAAGCAATCCCCTATATTTACCGTCACCGGTTCGGTGGAGGTACTTGGGCTGTGGGGAATTGTGACCACAGCGCTCAGCTCAAACATCACGGCGGCTTTTTGGCAATTCAATGACCAAACCGCCACACCTGACATCAGTCTTGCGACTGGAACCACACTATCATCCTTTGCTGTCGGGTCGCTATTGACTCGTAAAAGTTTGGTCAGTGTTGCACTCACTGGAAATAACGCCAGTGCAGCTGCAGTGGTTGACCCTGTTGCAGCCACAGCGCCAGGATATTTCATGCCTTTCGCTTTAGTGCAAAAGACAGCTGGAGTATTATCGCAAATAGAATTCGTTTATACATCCACAAATACGCCAGCCACCGGAGTAATCAAGTTCGGAGTCAGATGGCTCCCATTGTCCGAGGATGGAAATGTGGTAGCAGTTTAATAGAAAAAATATGGAACTCCTCCCTCAAGTCAAAATCAAAACACAGAAACACGACCAGAGGGAGGCTGAGGTCTTCCGAAAGCTTAGAGTTGGAAGAGCACTGGCCAAAGAAGAAAAGGAGCTCGACGAGATAGTCAAAAACATTGAGCCGGAAAAGCTAAAGAAAAAAAGGGAGTTTCAAGAATTTCATCAGAACATTGAAAAAAGAAAATCGCAACTCCTGGGTGAAATCAAAGCACTCGAAGAAAAGCGCGACAGCGCCATGCAACCATTCTATGAGCTGAAATTCGCAGCCAATGAGGCGATGGATGCTGTCCAAACAATCAAAGAAAAAGTGCGAGCGGAAGCCAAAAGAGTCAATACTCTCCGGACCACACTCGAAACTGCCAAAGACGACATGGATAAAAAGTCAGAACTCTTGGCAGAAAAAGAGCAGAAAATAGCGGCGCTGGAAATATCGTGGATCGAACGTGACGGAAAACTTCAAGAAAATGAAGCGCTGTTCGTTAAAAACAAAGAAGCTTTTGAGTCTCAGTCGACACTCCGCGCAAGCGAACTCGACGCTAAAGATAGGGACATAAAAGCCCGCGAGTCCAGTATCGAGGCGAAACTCGCCATCATTGAAAGCAAAGAAAAAGAACTCGCCGATCAGCGCGCCCACATAACAAGCCAACAAGCCACGCTCAAATTAGCGTTTGACGAGGCTCGCCGGAAAGGAATCCTATGAGCGAAGAAGCAAGAAAAGACAATAGTGGCGTGCCAGTCGGCCTAGGAACTGACGGCGTGGGAGGCACAAAGCAACTGCGCGTGGATCCGGCAACTAGTCGC
>JBAYVX010000190.1:0-3868 GCA_041674365.1 Kiritimatiellales bacterium
ATCCACCAATCTGTCTGGCTAATTTTGAAAGTTTCATGATTTGCCGGCATCCTCCGATGGTGCAACTCCAGGCTCCTTGCCGTCATTAGATGAACCGTCGTCTTCCAGTACGTCCGGGCGTTTACTGTTGAGTACAGTCAAAATGGTATCCGTAATTTCAATGTCAGGATGGGTATAGATAAAAACACCGATTGCCGCACGGCGTGATGAGTTGTCTATGACCGCCATAAGCCCCTCTTTTTTCGCGTACTCGACAACGACCTGGCGGATTTCATCCATAATGGTTTGACTCATACGAGTAACCTGGACCTGGAGCTGCTGCTGGCGGCGGGCTGTAAAATCCTCGATTTCTTTCTGCTTAGCACGAAGCTCAAGTAGCCGCTCTTCATACTGGATTCTCTTACTGTCACGGATTTCGTCGGATAGGGTGACATCGCGGGCCTCTTTTTTCAACGCGTCCACTTCGGTGTTAATGGCAGTCATTTCGTCCACCATAATTTTACGCTCCGCCTCAATATCCTGCTGCTGAACATCCACCTTGGATTTGGCCAGTTGCGTTTTGTAGAAATCGTTGAAAACTTTCTCCAAGTCAATGAATACGATCTTCTCTGCGGCCATTGACATTCCGGACAGCATGAAAACAGCGGTTCCTAACAATATAAATTTCTTCATGTTCTCTCCTCAGTTTGCTGACTAGAATGAATATCCAAGCAAAAAGCTGAATCGTCCGGCAGCCCCATCATTATTTTTGTCCATAATCTGCGGAATCGCATAATCCAGACGCAACGGAAACATCGGCAGGTCTATGCGTACGCCAATACCATAACTGGAGTTGATGTCCGCTGCAAAAAAGTCAAAAGCGTTCTCCGAAACAGCACCTATATCATAAAAAACCGCGCCGCGAACCTTACTCCAAAGCGGAACGGTGTATTCCGCCGTGGCATACCAGCTGCTAAGACCGCCCATGGGTTCACTGGGATCATTCGGATCGCGCGGACTGACATCCCGGTAAGCAAATCCACGGATTGTACGCGGTCCGCCCAGGAACAGTCGGTCATAAATCGGAACCCGGCTTGAACTGCCATAACTGTCAACGGTTCGTATCTCGCCCTTGAGATTAAATACATGATCGTCCAGTACCTGCCAAAACTGGGAGGATTTGGCTTCCAGCATATAGATGCTCTCATCACCGGCCAGCGGACCGCCGGATAGCTCTACTCCGGCAGAACTGTAATTCCCGCGGGTCGGAATATAAAACTGATCGCGCGTGTCCCGGGAAATACTGGCGCCAACAGTTGATTTTAGATGATCGCCTTCATCATCCCAAATGACGGACGTATTGGTTGCGCTGATATTATCAACAGTAAACTGTTCGAGAGAGTAACTCAGCGTGCCGCGTGTAAACGGATCTAAAATCGGTTTGGTGAGTGAAACCCTGCTTCCCAGCGTTTGCAGATCGAACTGGTCGCTGTAATAACCGGCCGTGCGGTAATACATATCCACGCCGAACGCCAACTTGCGATCCATGAACCACGGTTCAACAAAGGATATCTCGAGGTCATTGCGCTGAGTTCCTGCCTGAACGCGAACTTTCATTTTCTGCCCGTCACCAACCGGCGGCCAGCGTTTGATGTCGAAATTCCCGTGCGACAGTTCCGCAAACCCGACCAGACTGTCCACACTGGAAAATCCAGCGCCAATCAAGAAACTTCCCATGGCTTTTTCCTTAACCTTAAACGCAAGGTTATAGGTATCGGTTCCTTCCGCCGGCGAATACGAACTGCTGACGGTTTCAAAATAGCCAAGGTTTTTCAGACGGCTTTCGCTGGTTTCCACCTTCTGTTGATTAAAAAGTTCTCCGGGATAGACGGCCAGTTCGCGGCGCATGACTTCATCGCGGGTTTTTTCGCTTCCGCGGATATCAATCTCGTTGATGTGCGCCGGTTCGCCCTCATGAATGTTGAAGCGAATGGACGCGGTTCCCGCGTCAGGATCGGTGCTGACCACCGGTTGCACATCGTTTCGGATGTATCCGCGATTACCGTAATAGCGGTTGACCGAAGAAGCCGCCGCATCAATCGCTGCCTGGGACGCCACTTCACCGGATTGCAGCTTCATCTGCTTTTCGAGTTCGCCGGTTTTATACAGTGTATTTCCGTCAAAAGTGATGGCACCGATCTGATATTTGACACCCTCCTGAATATGGTAAACCAACTCAAGCTTTCCGCCGCCAAGCGGTTTAATATCCGGCCCTTCCACTTTCACGTCCAGAAAACCGCGATCCTGGTAAAATTTCTGAATTGCCGCCAGATCCGTCTCTTTCATCTCCGGTTTATAGGCGCCAAACCAAGGGGTAACCCACCACGTTTTCTTCTGCTTCATCAATTTCAGCAGATCCTTCGGCTCATACCGGGCAACACCTTTTTTAGACGGAAAAATATCGGGAACCAACCGCCGCCAGAAACTGTCTTCCGACAGGCGATCCCCTTTAAAAGTGATTTTCTTAACACGGAATTTCTCACCCTCGTTGACCTTTAGAAACAGATCTGCTGCTCCGGTTTTTTCATCCGGCTTTAACTCCCAGGTTACTGTGGCTTCCGGATATTTGTTTTTCCGGCAGTATGCTTCAGCCTTACGTGCTTTTTCGCCGACCAGCGCTTCGTCCACGTAGTCGCCAAGTTCGAGCTCCATTTCCTTTTTGATCTTGCGGTTACCGATTTCTTCTGCGCCGGTAATATTAATCTGCCGCAGACGTAGCCGCCCGGCAACTTTGTAAACCAGGGTGAATTTATCGCCATCCTGTTCAACCAGCGCACGAACATATGCAAACCGCTCCGAACGACGCAGATTGTCCACATCATGAGCAACGGCTGCATTCAATTCCTCTTCACTTTCAATTTCCTGTCCAGCGCGAAGCGAGGTATAGGCCTTCACAAAGGACTCATCCAGCACGGTATTTTCAACGTTTTCTATGCGGATATCGCTGAGTACCAAGGCAGAAACTCCGGATGCGGCTAATCCGGCAGTCAGCATCAGCACACTCAGAAGTTTATTCTTTTTTTGCATCATATTTTTACTCCGCCGCGCCATCTACTCCATGCCGTGTATCAAGATCCTCGAACCGTGTGATGGTATTGAAAAAGTTCATCTTCACTTCGCCCGTCGGCCCATTTCGGTGTTTGGCAATATCCACAATCGCCAGCGTATCGTCTCCGGCGGTCACGTCCGCTTCTTTGTCCTTACTATAATAAAACGGGCGTTGAAGCAACAGCACCACGTCGGCATCCTGCTCAATCGCTCCGGAATCACGTAAATCAGAAAGACGCGGTTTCCCGTCACGGGTACCCTGTTCCGGCGCACGGCTGAGCTGACTGAGAATGAGAATCGGTATATTCAGCTCTTTGGCCATGGCTTTGATACTGTTCGAAATGGAAGCGGTTTCCTGCTGACGTCCCTCGCGCGAACGGCGCTTGTCGGCCAGCAGCTGCAAGTAGTCGATCACAATCAGATCAACATTATAAATCCGTTTCATCCGGCGGGCGCGGGCGCGCAAATCCATCACATCTAAACCAGCGGAATCATCGACGATGATGGATGCCTTTCCCAACTGGTCTGCGGCGGACGAAAGCCGGGACCGGTCGGACTCCGAGAAAAAATCCTTCCAGGCAGGCACCCCGGCTTTGCTGTAGAGCATGCGACGGACAAGCTGCTCCTGAGACATTTCGAGACTAAACACGCCAACTGCATGCTTCTTGCCGCCGCCGCGTCCGAGCGCGGCGTGTTCCACAATATTCATGGCCAACGAGGTTTTCCCCATAGAGGGACGTGCGGCCAGAACGATCATGTCGGTGTTATGAAGTCCGCGCAA
>JBAYVX010000191.1:0-3850 GCA_041674365.1 Kiritimatiellales bacterium
CTCTTGAGCTATCCGACTTCTGAGCTTGCGGGCAAAACTATTGGCATCATCGGCTTTGGCGCTATAGGCAGGCAGGTCGCCAAAATTGCCGAAGCATTTGATATGCGGGTGCTTGCATTTGATGTATGTGAATTGAAAGACAGCAGATATAAGACTGTAGATTTAGATACTTTGCTGAAAAACTCCGATATCGTAACGCTTCACTGCCCGCTTACTGAACAAACGAAAAATCTGATATGTGCGGACGCTCTTTCAAAAATGAAAAGAACCGCTCTGCTCATCAATACAGCCCGCGGCGGTATTGTTGACGAGTATGCTCTGGCCGATGCGCTTAATTCAGACAGACTGGCAGGCGCCGGCATTGACGTGCTTACACAAGAGCCTCCCAAAAACGGCAATATTCTATTTGCCGCCAAAAATGTTATACTTACGCCTCATTCAGCATGGTCAACGATTGAAGCAAGACAAAGACTTCTTGATGAGACGGCCGGAAACATAAAAGCTTTTTTCCAGGGTAACCCGAGAAACATTGTTTCATAAGATAATTAAATAAAAGGACAAAAATTATGCAGGGTGCACAGATTCGCGAAAAATTATTAAAAGGCCAGCGCGTTTATGGAACGCACATCGTCAGTTTCGGCAACCCCATAACGACAAGACTGGCTGCCGAACTTGAATTAGACTTTATTTTCATTTGCACCGAGCATATGCCGATTGACCGCAGCGAAGTATCCCTTATGTGTCAATACTGGGCGACACGGGGCATCTCTCCTATCGTGAGAATACCATATCCATCTGCCCGTCTTGCCGGCCAGTTCATTGATGGCGGTGCGCAGGGCATTGTAGCGCCTTATGTTGAAACCGTCGAAGAAGTAAAAGAACTGGCGGGAGCTGTACGATACAGGCCTATTAAGGGTGAATTTCTAAACGGTATCCTCAACGGCGACAGAAAACCTAATGATAAATTGAGCAAATTTTTTAAGGGATTTAACAGAGATTTATATCTGATTATCGGCATTGAAAGCGTTTCCGCAATCAATCGGCTTGAAGAGCTTATCTCTATCGACGGCGTTGACGGCGTTTTTCTTGGCCCTCACGATATAACCTGCTCAATGGAAATTCCAGAAGAATATGAAAATCCGGAGTTCGTGAAAACAGTCGTTGATGTAATTAAACGCTGCCGAAAGGCTGGCAAGGGAGTTGGGATTCATATGGACCTGGCTCTGCCGCGAGCCAAACCATTTCTTGATGCAGGAACGAATTTTATGCTCCACGTTGCCGATATAATAAAAATGCGGCAAATAATGAGTTCCGATCTTAAAATGTTGCGAAGCGGATTTGGCGACATCTACACACGAGACGCTGCCGCGGTACAGGACGCAGCTTCGTGTATAAAACAAAAATAATCTCTATTTTATTATGAAAGGGAAGTTTATGAACAATTATCGTTTAGGTCTGATAGGATGTGGATTGAGAGGCGTGTGGTATCTGTATAACCTAATGCAATCCAGATTAAATATATCCTTGGTTGCCGTCGCCGATATTGACCAGAAGTATTGCGGAATCGCGAATAAGATTTTTGCGAAAAACGAAGCTGCCTGTTTCAAAAACGGCGAGGATTTAATCAATAACACCGATTTAGATGGCGTTATAATTGCCAGCCCCAATGATGTCCATCGCGGCCCAATGGTGCTTGCTGCCAAAAAACATCTCAAGATTCTTTTGGAAAAGCCTATTGCGACCAGCGTCGAAGATTTTGCTACTATGTGGCAGGCATACAAACAAAATGACGGACAAATCGTCGTTGGATTCGTCCTGCGATACGCGCCATTCTATAGCAAAATAAAGGAAGTAGTTCGCAGCGGCGAACTCGGAAAAATTCTGGCCATAACCGCTGAAGAGCTTATGTCTGATGAACTCTCAATGGCATTCAACAGGGGCAATTGGCGCCCGAACTCCGAGCGTTCCGGCGGCCTGCTGCTTGAGAAATGCTGTCATGATATGGATATTATAAACTGGCTGGCGGATTCAAAGGCCAGTTCTGTTTTTTCAAATTCAGAAAGGACTTTTCTCAAACCGATGGATGGCGTAGGACCGGTTTGCAGCAGATGTACAATAGAAAAAACATGTCGATTCAGTAATGTCCATGTGATAAAACCGTTTGAAACGGAATGGCCGTCTGAACTTCACGAAATGTTTGGTAAATTCAGCGATGAAACGTGTGCATATAGAAATCATAAATATCCTGATCACCAAGCTGTAACTATTAAATATGAAAATGGCATACTCTGCAATTTTATAGTTGCCCAGGCTCAACCCGCCACTCGCCGCACAATTCATATTCTTGGTTCAGAAGGCCGTATTTATGGTGTATTAAATGATGAATGTTTCATGCTCTTCAAACGAACCGGAGCCGACAATGAGATTCGGCATATTATAGAAGTCCATCCCGACAAATCAGGACATGGCGGCGGCGATTCGGTGCTTACCAATGATTTCTTCAAAATGCTCCAGGGCGATCCCAATCTCGACAGACCCGGCATGAAAGAAGGAATAGAATCCGCGCTAATGTGTATCGCTGCGGATAAGAGCGTGCAAACCGGTCAACAAATACAGTTGGCGGAGATGCAAAAGCAAATATTCGCCCAGCCAGTATCAGCTCAAACCCGAAAACCTGTAAAAATCTGATAGAGGCTGAATGGCTATGCAAATAAAACTAAATGACTGTTATGCTCGTATTTTGGTTGATAATCATATCACAGAACACGACCCGTCATTTATGTCAAAATTCGACCCTGAAAATTATGTTGCTATGATAAAAAAAAGCGGCTTTCAGGCATCTATGGTCTATGCCTGCTGCCATAATGGAAACTGCTACTATCCAACCAAAGTCGGTCATATGCATAAAAATCTCAATGGCCGTGATGTATTTGGTGAAACTGTATCTCTGCTTCGCAAAGAGAATATCGTGCCGACGGCATATTATACGGTTGTATATCAGCGGGAAGTCGCCCGAAGCCATCCGGATTGGCGTTTGACTTATCTCGATGGTACACAGAGCTATCGTCGCTCCTGGTATAACTGTCCTAATCACCCCGGGTATGTTGATTTTGTCAAAAAGCAGCTTCAGGAAATCGCTGCCTATGACCTTGATGGGATTTTTATTGATATGACATTTTGGCCCGGCGTCTGCATGTGCCACACCTGTCGTCAGAAATATCGGGATGAGTACGGAAAGGAATTACCTGAAATAATTGACTGGAAAAACCCCGAGTGGCTGCAGTTTCAGCACACCCGTGAACGGTGGCTCGGCGATTTCGCTCAAACACTCACCAAAGCAATCAAGCAGATAAAACCGGCCATGCTTGTTACACATCAATTTGCGGCGGTGCTGCTCGGCTGGCATTATGGACAAAGGTACGTTGCCCAGGCGTGCGATTATGCCTCCGGCGATTTTTACGGCGGAATGCACCAGCAGCAGCTTGGTACAAAAGTTATGGCGGCGTTTTCAAAAACAATGCCGTATGAATTCATGACATCACGGTGTGTAAACCTTTATGACCACACATCAACAAAATCAGAGATTGAACTGCTTAGCCATGGCGCCACAACACTGGCAAACGCCGGGGCATATTTCTTCATTGACGCTATTAATCCTGACGGCACCTTAAATCCCAAAACCCATGAGGTTTTAGGCAAGGTAGGCGCACAGCTTAAGCCGTTTACACATAAGCTTACCGAGCACAAGCCGGTACTGCTGGCTGATACGGCGATATATTTTTCCATGGCTTCACATATCAGTCAGGCGTACAACGGCGTTAATTTGCGGCAATTGATGGACCCGATAAGC
>JBAYVX010000192.1:0-3815 GCA_041674365.1 Kiritimatiellales bacterium
AAATCCCCTCCTGCGGAGGGGTGCCCGTCAGGGCGGGGTGGGTTTTGTGTTATTCAGGCGGAAGACTGGAAACTTGTTTCCTACGAAGAGCTTGTAGTTCCAGAAGGGACGCTCGTCGTCAGCCCCGAGGCCGAGCGGCTGGCAGAGTGGTTTCCAAACATCTTGTCGCGCCGGAGTCCTTCGGCGAAGGCGGATGGAACTCTGCGCTTTCCGTTGGCGAGCGACGTCGCCGCGCTCGCGTTGCAACAGTCTGAACCTGAGCCACTGGAGCCGCTCTACATGCACCCGCCGGTCTTCATCGAGCCAAAATTCGGTTGATTTTCCGCCGATTTATCGTAAAACTCTCAATTATGAAAAAGATTGCTGTCTTACTGCTTATCAGTCTACTGCTTCCCTCGGCAGAAGCGCTGCTGGTGGTCGGAGATTCCGGGTCAGGTTCTATCTATACCAATGGAGCTGGAGCGGGAACCGGTTGGGATTATGTGGGAAACTTAATAGGCACTGCGCCTTCCAGTGTAAGCTATGTTTCGAATGGCTGGTTTTTAACGGCTAATCATGTTTGGACTGGCGATGTGGTCGGCAGAAATGAAAATATACTCAACTTAGGCGGCACAGGCTACTCCATTAATCTAGGCTCATATACCAGCATCACAAATGCCAATGGAACAAGTGCAGATCTTTGTATGTTCCGGGTTAATGCGCTGGCTGGATTACCTGCAGGAATGGCCGTATTGGAGTCGACTCCTCATTGGTCGAGTTCATTGAGGCTGATCGGCAATGGTTACGATAACGGGGGGATCACCGGCATGACGTGGGGAAATGGAACCCCCTACAAGGCAGGATCATCGACTCTTACACTGCTTGTCGGCGATACAGCCAGCTACCTGTCTATTTATGATAGCGGCATCGAAGGTGACGCGTATGCTCAAACCTATGATTCCGGTGGAGGGGTTTTTGTGGACGGCCAGTTAGCGGGAGTTATGTTCAGTATTGGAACCTATGGTGGCGAAGATGTCACCGTTGTTACTGATTTTTCGGTTTATGGGCAGCAGATCAACCAGACCTCGGTCATCCCTGAGCCGACAACGGCAATTCTGCTGGCCGGGGTTGCTCTTGCATTCGGCATCATCAAGCGCTTTCGATATATGTATCAGTGAAGTCCATCCCGATCATTTTGCTGCCTCTGAACTCCAGTCGGAAGATACAACCAACTCCGAATTACATGCTTGCGTCTGCCAAAATTTTAATATAAGACAAGTTCGTTCGTATGAATTTTCATGCGTGGACATGTGTTAGAACTGAGGAGGTTTAGTGTATGTACAGACAGTTTAGCGTTTACATCTTAGCGGTTACTTTCGGCTTTAATTTATTTGCTGAAAATACAAAACTTAACAGCGACCCGTTAAGCGGCGGAGTAAAACTGCTCGGCGATAATTTATCCGGCGATTATGCAGTGAGCATGTGGGGCAAGGGATATTTGGGAAAGACTCCCGAACAAGATGTGTACCTGAGCGGGCAGCCGGATCCGCTCGGTAATTTTGGCGGCATGGCGATTGTTCTAAAAAGCGGGAAGAGCGGAATCCAGTTGGAAGACGGCAGCTGGCAGATGTATTACGAAATCAATTATGACAGCAAAGATTCCGTGGGTAATTTGAATAATATTCCGCAGCTCCAGGCCGGGGTGTGGACCGACAAAACGACCGACAAGAGCACCTACCGTCGCATGACTCCGTCCCTTGACGGGGATCCGTCAAGCTGGGAAAAACGGAACTATGATTTGGGAGCAGGTCCGATGAAAATTGAAAAAGTCGGGTTCCAGTATTGTGGCGAGAATCCTCCGGAAGGGATAAAAATACGGAATATATTTTTCATCAAAAAAGAAGAGTGAGTGTTCGCCGGAGGAGTCGTTCGCAACACTGAAACACCGCGATAACAAGCGACTCTAAACAGAATGAGATGATCTTCGGAGCAGGAGGACGAGAAAGGCCAGATTGACGAATTGCTGGCTGGTGTTGAGTTTCCGTTCGCAGTTTTTCCACAGTCTTCGGCATCTTTCGAGCCAGCCAAAGGAACGTTCAACTACCCCAGGATGGCGATGGTGTGACCGGTGCAGATGAATATGTGTCCGATACCAACCCGACCAATGCTGCCTCTTTTTTTGAAATGGACGCGTTTTCCGTTTCGACCAACCAAAAGATCTCTTTTAATGGCAGTACGGCTTGGCAGTATCAGCTTTTTTACACGACCAACGATCTGGCCGACGCCAATCTGACTTGGCTGGCGGCGCACACCAACCTCGTTTGGGGCACCGGCACCAGTTCGTCGATTACCGTTACGAATATAAATCCCAAGGCGTTTTACCGCCTGCGGGTGACACTGCCGTAAAAAGAAGGATTGAACCTCTCTTCTGCTTTAAGTAGCGTGCGCAACATGAATTGCGACGTAAACGTTGATTTGGGGGATCGTTCGTATCCCATTCACATCGGCTCAGGAATTCTCGATTCGCTCGGCGAATCCTGTAAGAATGCCGGACTCAAAGGCAAGTGCCTGATCGTCACCGACGAAAACGTTGCGCCGCTTTATTCAGATCGAGTTTTCCAATCATTGGAAAAAGCCGGATTCAGCCCCGCGCTCGAAATACTCCCGGCGGGCGAGCCGACCAAATGTCAGGCACAGCTTCTCAATCTATACAGCAAAGCTGCCGCACACGGGCTTGACCGCAAATGCTTCATGGTTGCTCTCGGCGGCGGTGTGATCGGCGATTTGACCGGCTTTGCCGCCGCCAGCTGGCTGCGCGGAATCAAATTCGTTCAGGTTCCCACCACGTTGCTGGCGATGGTCGACAGCTCGGTCGGCGGGAAAACCGGCATTAACATTCCGGCGGGCAAAAATCTCGTCGGCGCATTTCATCAGCCGGAGCTGGTTTTGATGGACCTCGATACACTCAAAACCCTTCCGCCACGCGAACTGGCCGCCGGCATGGCCGAAGTCGTCAAATACGGAATCATCTGGGACGAGCCGCTTTTCCAAACCTTGGAACTGACTGCGTCAGGGCACAGTGATTTTTTCCAAACATCGGAAAAAATGGGAGAGATCATTTCCCGCTGCTGCGAAATCAAGGCCGAAGTCGTCCGGCAGGACGAGTGCGAAGGCGGGTTGCGCGGCATCTTGAATTTCGGACATACGGCCGCGCACGCCATCGAAAACGTGGCGGGCTACGGTCAATTTCTTCACGGCGAAGCGGTGGCCATCGGTATGGTCTATGCCGCGCATCTCTCCGTCGCTCTCAAAGGGCTTTCCGTCGAAGAATCGGCACGGATCGAAAAACTGCTCGTCGGGCTTTCTTTGCCGGTCGGCGCGCCAAAGCTGGCGTGGAAAGAGATCCGTGTGGCGATGGCCGTCGATAAAAAGACGGTTGGCGGCCTGACAAAATTTGTATTGGCCGACCGCATCGGCCATGTCGAGTTCGGTTGCGAAGTTCCTGAAGAGTTGCTGAAGGAGGTTTGGGATGGCATCAGTCAATGAAGAGATTGTGCGCGAGTATTTTGAAACACTCGGCTTTTTTGTGATTCAGCCCAACAAGCATCAAGTCGCCGCGCGCCATAAACTCGATGCGGAGGAAATTGATCTGTTGATCGCGCGGCCCGGTCAGGCCGGTGTGTACAATACACCGAAAGAAGTGGTCTGGGGCGCGCCGGAGCTGGCGAAAGTTCAACGCGCGATCGTCAGCATTCGCGGCTGGCATACTGACCGGTTCAGTCCGGCAACCCTTAAAAAAAATCCTGATATTTTCCGCTTTGCTGAGCTGGCGGTCA
>JBAYVX010000193.1:0-3769 GCA_041674365.1 Kiritimatiellales bacterium
AAAAACAATAGTTGTACCCGTCAGGAAACTTTTCGGGGTTGGCGTACGGTTCCGTAACGGTTCCGCAGGTTCCGCCGATGCCGGCTCCGATCAGCTCCGTTGCCTTGGTTTGCAGACGTGTTGTGAAGTCACAGCCGTAACTGGTCAGAGAATCGGCCCACGATCCGGGCAAATAAAATGATCCGTTCGGCACGGTATAATACGCCGCACCGATGACTGCGCCGCGAACGTCAATACGGTTCATCGGTGTACCGCCGGAAACATCCGATTCCTGAATGTAATCGATATGATACGAACTCAGACAGAGCTGGTTCCCGGACCAGTCCGGCTCCCGCGTGTCGGAGCGGATATCATCATTTTCTTCGAAATAGACAGTTCCCTGCGGGCGGGTTCCGTCGGTAGAAGCGGTGCGCTGGAAATTGGAGATAATGTCCCCGGGCGAGTTCCCGAAAATACCGGTATAGCCCAGTGCCGTTGCCATGTAGGTCAAACTCGAGTCGAAGTACGGGAGTTCGGAATTATCAATTTTATAGCGAGGGTTAAGCACCTCCGGAAAATCATTGATCGTAATGGGCGTCACAAAACTATTCGTTCCGTAATAGACTGAGGTATCCAACCCCAATGCCAGAATATCCGTATATTCGAGCAGATGCGTGAAAGAGGCAACACCATTGCTCGTTATGCAGCGGAACGGCATTCCGAGCGTGGCGATATAGTCAATCTGGTTAGTCAAACCGTGATCGGCCATGTGGTTGTAAACCGGCAGGAGGTAGTGGTTGGTCACCGAATAGGCTCTGGCATCTTCCGACCCCATATAAAACCCGCTGTTATCCTTGCGCGGTTCAATAAAGACAATCTGCCTGTCTGCGAGATGCCGGGTTCGCTGATATTCTGCGGCAATGCGTACCTGTTGTTCATCGCCGGGGTTGACCACCAATAGCAAGTTTTCCCCGCCGCCGGCAAAAACCCGACTGGAAAAACATACCATTAACAATAGAAAACGCTTCCCTGTCCAATCAAACAGACCTCTTTGATTAATGCCCATACCCGCGCCTTAATTCGCTTGATGTCATAGTTTCCGAAGAAGTAATGCCTGACCGACAAATGATGCATGGAGCACCCGCGGAAATTCGCCTTCGGCACAAACAACATCAGACGGAACCGATACAAGCTGTTCGACAACTGCCCATTTTCCCCGAGCAATGCATTCTGGTAGTCCTCGGAAAATTATTGGTGAAAAATTGGCTCAAACCTTCCTGCTCCAGCTGTTCCCAGAGACGTAAGTAATACGTATCTGTATTTCATTTGATTCCCTCACTCACACACCTTTGTTTTAAGGCATAGCTTGATTATCACGCATGGCCACACAAAGGTGCAATTAGGTATATCTACCTGCAGAGATTGCTAATGTCGCAGAAACAGCGGTTACTGAAAAAAACCTGACACCCGAAAAAGGGCGTCAGGTTTTTTTAATACAGATATCTCAGAGAAGGAATCGACTACGAACAAATATGACGGCAAGACCGCCCGACAACATAAACAGCCCGGTAGCCGGTTCAGGAATCGGGGACGCCCAAAGGGTTGTTTTACCTGCATTGATATTATCATAATCGGCATACAGGATGCTGGTTCCGTTCGTCCAGCTGACATCGTACGTCTGCGAAAGCATCGTCTGTCCGTTGGTCCATGTGATATAGCCTCCACTGATCATCGTTGCCAGGCCATCGAGGCGCTCACCGTCCCACACGAATGTCCCGCCTTCGATATGCATCGTATCATCTCCACCGATGGTAAAGAACGCCCCAGTGACTTCCACCGTACCCCCCAGCAAAGCCAGATATGCGTCGATATTTGCGCCACTGCCATTGATATTGAGAAGCGCCGTGGTCAGGGATCCTCCAGTTATTGTCATGGATCCGTTTCCAAGCCCGTTATAGCCTAAGTACGTCCCGCCGCTGACCGAAATGCTTCCTCCGCTCATAACGGCCGAACCGGACGCTCCGGCAAGTTCTCCAAACCGGAAATATTTCGAGTTGATCGTACCCCCAGACATATTCAGCGTTCCGAGGCTGCCGGTATTATATCCGAGCGTAAAGGTCTCTGTTAGCGTAGAAATTGTACCGCTGGTGATCACAACCGACCCGGTTGTATTCACCCCATTGCCGATCCGGATGAAACTGCTGCCGTTCACCGTTCCGCCGTTAACTTGCAGCTCTCCGGTTTTACTGGCCGCGTAGCCTCCAAAGTCCATGGCGCCGCTGTTCAGCACCCCGCCGGTCAATACATTCAGTCCAGCGCCACCGGTAGCACCAGCTATCACACTAGCGACCGTAACCGCAGCATCCAGCGTAGTCGTACCGGACACCCCAGTGAACGCTGCTTGATCACCGGATCCCGGCAGGACATCACCAGCCCAGTTAACGGCATTTGTCCACACCCAGTCACCGCCGCCGTTGTCAAACGTAGTTCCGTATATGGAAGACCCAAGACCCAATAACGCAAGTAATACACCTCTGTATTTCATCTGTTCTCCTTATTTTATGGTTTATCTGCTACCCAACCTACAGCGTCAGTATCACACACGACCACACAATGAAACAATTAACATGTATCCAAATATAATGAATTATTGTCCAGACCTCTCGTTTTAATTTGTCGTATGAATCGGCGTGGCAAATAAGTGCAAGGCGCGAAAACGAATGCACGCTCAAGCAAATGCTACGCTCACGGACTTTTTACCGAATCTTTAACATACTATGGTATAAGCAAACTCCGTCAGCTCGCGTCTGGTAACATCCAAGGTTTGGAAAGATTTTTTCCAAACCTTGGAAAAAAATTGGCTTTGGTTCGGGCGCAGGCCTATCATGCGGAACAAATTCCGAATGCTGAGGAGTTCTTATGAAAAAACGAATCCGCGTTAAACGCCCGCCCCACCAGCAGGGAACCGTTCCCGGCGCACTGGAGATTGATCCGTCGTGGCCGAAGCCGGTTATTCAGGTGATGGCGTACGGGACGGAACAGTATCTGGAAAAACGCATCGCCGATGTCCATGAGCTGAATGAACTGATCGGCAAATATCAGGTTCTCTGGGTCAACGTAGACGGACTGGGCGACGAATCAATCATCCGGTATCTCGGTCAGCTTTTTAAACTCCACCCGCTGGCGCTGGAAGACGTGACGAGCCTGCGGCAGCGCTCCAAGGTGGATGACTACGAGGCAAATCTCTACACCGCGATGCGGATGCTGTCGTTGCAGGATGGCCGGCTTTTTGCAGAGCAGGTCAGTTTTTTTCTCGGCTCGAATTTTGTGCTGACCTTTCAGGAAACGGAAGGCGACTGTCTCGATCCGGTGCGTGAACGCATCCGTAAAAAAGGCGGAATGATCTGTAACATGAACGCCGATTATCTGCTCTATTCCCTGATTGATGCCATCATCGATGCCTATTTCCCGGTGCTGGAAGCCTACGATACGCGGTTGGAGGAACTGGAAGCGGAAATTCTCAGCCAGCCGGATGCCTCCACGATGAATCTGCTGTTCAGCGTGAAACACGACCTGACCAGCCTGCGCCGTACACTCTGGCCGGTACGCGAAATGGCCGGCGCACTGGCGCACTCGGAATCGCCGCTGATCCGTCCGGCAACGCTGCTTTATCTGCGCGACTGTCAGGATCACGCCGTCCAGCTATTGGAACTGGCGGAGTCCTACCGTGAAACGGGCTCGAGCCTGATGGATTTTTATCTGTCGAGCATCAGCAACCGCATGAACGAAA
>JBAYVX010000194.1:0-3718 GCA_041674365.1 Kiritimatiellales bacterium
ATCAGATTGAAGAGATATTCTTTACCGTCTTTGGCGATGTACTTCATCGAAACCGGATGGGCTTTGATGGTGATACCGCGCTCGCGCTCCAGATCCATGGCGTCGAGCACCTGCTCCTTCATCTTGCGCGCTTCAATTGTGCCGGTCAGTTGCAGGATGCGGTCGGCCAATGTGGACTTGCCGTGGTCGATGTGGGCGATAATCGAAAAGTTTCGGATGCGGGAAAGATCGGTCATTTCATTCAACCGCGAATTAACGCCAATGGACGCTAATCGGGAGTTCCTTTTTTAAATTGCATATATATTCGCGTGGATTTGCGTTCATTAGCGGTTAAAGTTTTGTTTCGTAGGCGGCTTCGGCATTGGCGCGCATGGTTTCGATAGCGGTTTTCATATCCGGCGCCTTGAAAAGCGATGTTCCGGCCACAAATAAATTGGCGCCGTGCGCGGCGGCCGGTTTAACGGTTTCCAGATCGATACCGCCGTCGATAGAAATCAGCATATCCGGAAAGCGCCGGCGAATTTCGGCGACTTTTGTTTCGGCGGAAGCAATGTATTTCTGGCCGCCGAACCCGGGGTTGACGGACATGATGAGCACTTCATCGACCAGTCCTTTTTCCAAACATTGGAAGCAGGATGATCCTGCACCCTTATTTTCTTCCAACCCTTGGAAAACGGTGTCGAGCGAAGTGGGCGGGTTCACTGTGATGCCGGCTTTGCAGCCGAGGGCGCGGATTTTTTTGAGTGTGTCCTCAATGTCACAGTCGGCTTCGATGTGGATGAGGATGGTGTCGGCTCCGGCTTTGGCAAATGCCTCGATGTGGTTTTGCGGCTGGATGAGCATGAGGTGAACATCCATCGGCAATTCCGTCACACGGTCGGCCATGGCGACCACGGCGGGCCCCATGCTGATGTTGGGTACAAAAACCCCGTCCATGATATCCATATGAATCTGATCGGCCCCTGCCCTTTCGCACTGTTGAATAGCGGCTTCCAGATTCCCCATATCGGCCGCCAGAATCGACGGCATAATTTCAATCTTCGGCATAACGACTACTCCATAAAATGAATGAAAGAAACTACCCAACCCGCCTGCAAAAAGCAAGAAGAGCGGGGTTTATTTGCCCGCGCACAAAAAACCCGCCCCGGAATTCCGAGGCGGGCGGCGAAAAGCCGTTACCGTTACCAGCCGAGAACCGGCTTGGTTTTTTCTTTGCGGATTTCCTGTTCGTCGGCCCAGACAATTTCCCCGGTTTTGAGATCTTTGAGGATCATGGAGAATTTGTAGTATTGGTCGGTAACACGACCTTCGACGTTCTTGATTTCCGACAAGGCGCCAGTCAGATACATATCCAGCGCGGTCTGCTGTCCGGCCTTAACCGCTTTGGACGGATCGACCAGCCCGAGCTGATTTTCCTGATTGATGCGCTCGACATCGTTGGCGGCGGTTCCAACCGACGACCGATCAACAAAACGGAACATGCCGGAACGGAGGAGCTGCATACGAACCGAGTCGGTCAGGCTGATCATATCGACATGCTGGGTCGTGCGATTCTGCATGGGCTCAACATCCAGCACAGGGCGACGGTTGCTGACGAATTCTTTCACGCCGGGAGCGACCAGCAGAGATTCCGTCATTTTTTCCACCGTACGGCGGATATCCTGCGGTTCGATTTTTGTTGTGGCGGCAGTGCGGTCGAGCGGCACCTCTTTTACAGTTGTGGCGCATCCGCTCAGAAGCGCCGCGCAGCCGATTAAACAGAGAACAAAATCTGATTTTTTCATAATAACAGTTCCTTTCTATTTGGTTATTCAGCCTGAGAGGTTTCGCGGACGCGCAGTTTGGAAGAAACGGCAGCGGGCGAATTGGCGACGCCGGTCACCGTGACCGCATCGTGACCTTCAAGGATTAAATTCCGGTAGGTTTTGGTCTGGGGATCAATTTCCATTCCGTTGGCATCAAACCAGCAGATCCGGTAATCGATCCGAAGCCGTTTGTTGCGATCAGATGCCAGCGTGATATGAACCCGTTTCAGGCCGTTCACCTCATCGTAGGTCGTATTCAGCACCTCCACCCGGTGCGCCAGACGGGCGTTTTCCGTAATGATCATGGATGACCCGGTCAGATGATCGGTGTTAACGATCGTTCCGGATGTGTTTTTGCAGCCGTTCAGGCTGATCAGACTGGCTGCCAGAACGGCAGCGCCTGTGATTCTTGAGATTTTCATCATACGATCTCCTTACTTCCTTCACGGGTTACGAAACGGATTATTGAACTGCACATAGGTCGCTGGCAATCCATTTCCTGCCAGAGAAGCGGTCGCCGCGACAGCCATGCCGCCGGTATCCGCGATCCATACCACCCGGGTTTCGCCTTCAGACACCATAACCGGGATGGTCAGCATTGCTCCGCTGAGCGGACTACGGCATTCCAGAGTGTGCTGACCGGGGGAAATGGAACCCCGGTAAAGCTGCGTATCCATCGGGATGGAATACCATGCGCGGGTATCCGCCGTCGCGGCCATTGAGGAAACGGCGTTAAATGCCATCATGCCAACCGTCATCATGTCATTATTCTGATTGTTTGCCACCTGCTGAGCCGCCACTTTGGTTACAGCGCGGATAACATTGCGGGTAACAATCCCGGGTATTTTTTCTTTCAGGTCGCGATACGCCAGCGACTGAAGATAAACGGCTGGTTGAGCAACCCCCAGTTTTGCGCCGTTATCCGTAATTGAAAACGTCCGTGTGGTATAGACCGGGTCGCTATAAAAAGGAAAATCAATGGATACCAGCGTGACTGCGTCCCTGAAATCCGGAATCGGAATCTGAACTTTTTCGGCGAGACGTTGCGAAATCAGCGCTTCTTCATAAAGCACCACGATTTCTGTCGAACCGCGCGTTAAACTCTTTACGTCCACATTGTTCCACTGGACGAGGTTCCGAAAAGCCTGCTGATCCTGCGTTTGCAGCAGGCGCAGAAAATCCTTCACGATGCAGGGATTCTGCGGCGACAGTTCCCACGCCTTCCGGTAGCAGAGTGTCGCATTGGCAGCATCGCCCTGCTTTTCAAACATCAGACCGCAAAAATACCAGGCCAGTCCGTTTTCATGCGAGCTGGTCGTCCGTTCCAGCGCCGGACCCATTGTTTCCATTTTGGCGTTCACCGCCTCCATCGCTTTCGCCTGAGCGTCGGCCTCTGTTTTATCAGCCTGCACCTGAGCTTTTTCCACTTCAATGGAATATTTCTCCGACAGAGCATCCTGCACGAACACCGTCCGGCGCATTTCAACGCTCGCACCCGAAGGATCACCGCAAAACAGATAGTTCAGCGTTTGATAATGAAGCAGCTGGATCAATTCGTACGGAGCAAGTTTATATTTACGGATCGTATCATCGGCAACCGTTGCAGCCGCAACCGTTGAACCAACCGAGCCGAGCCGGATAACCGGCCCGTTTTCGGTTTCTTCCAACACCTTGTCGATCTCCGTTGCAAAATCGGCGCGACTTCCGGCAAAGTCACTGGACAGCATTTTAATGCGTCCGCTCTCGAGATAGCCGAGAACCCCGCTGCGGGAACTTTGCTTCAGTTTTTCCGCCCAAACCAGCGCTGAGCTTGTATCACCGGCCTTCAGCTTCTCAATGGCCATTTCGCCATTCAGGCTGTATGTGGAGCATCCCGTCGTCAGCAACGCCAACAAAACCAGAATGCAACCGGC
>JBAYVX010000195.1:0-3703 GCA_041674365.1 Kiritimatiellales bacterium
ATGCAAGTACGCTTTTTGTTTTTGAAAAAACGTTTTAAAGAAGCAACATCTTCCGCTTCATACCTTGGTTCACGGGTAAACGGGTCAACATCCCAATAGACCGCTGCTTTTTTCCCATATGCATCGCAAAACGTTACCATGAAAACACGGTCGCCTGTCCAAGAGTTCAAGCCGGTGGTCTCCGTGTCCACGGCGCAAACAAGGTCAAGCTGTTCAATAGAGGTTCCATATTGCATAAATCTAGCCTCCTGAGCGCCTCGTGGAAGCGATTTCAACCCCTACCCCCTGCCATGGGTCGAAAAAGGGGGTTGAAACGGCTCAAAGGCTACGGGATTGCCAATCGAATTCGAGAGGCTTCTTCTCCGTATTGGTTAATTCTCAACTGCTTGAACTGGCAGACTTCGCGGCAGACTTCGGAACGATATCCGTAAATCGGATTTTCAGCGTATGCTTTCTGAATACTCTGGAGGGGAATATCGAAAACATTCCCTAAGAGGAAACCGGTGCATGTTGCTATGGCTTCCCCGCCCACCAAGCAACACGGGTAAACGTCTCCGTTCGGTTTGATGTGGCATCCAAGAATTCCAGCCCAGCAACGCACTTCTTTCGCAGCCGCTTGACGAATCCCTTCATTGCGTTCTTGCAGGTTTTCCCCTGCCAGTGAAATTTCGAACGGCTGTTTCTTGAGCTCTTTGAAGTGCAACTCAATTTCTTTTGCGAAGCGCATGTAGTATTGCATTAAGACTTCAGAAACCTCCACACTCGCCCCAAGTTCAACCAGCACAATCCACTTACGTAGATGCCGCGCATTCGCATGCAGATTTCCGTAGATAGCCCAAAGAAGATCACGCCCGTGCGATTGGGCATTCTCTAGATTGTGGCTTGATAGACAAGTTAAAACTGAATAAGGAATTCCTAAAACTTCCAACCATTGAATTGCTTGTACTGGATTCTGCCGCCGTACTCCCCGAGCCGCTTCATACGTGTCAGCATCCGCTCCATCAAATGAAATCCGGACAGTTGAAAGCTCCGACCAAATCTCCGAAGGCGGACGTATCAACGCGGTTGTAATTTGCAGTTCATAAGGTTTGCCATCATGCACCCAAATTGCAATAAACGCATCCAGATGAGGCCATGCTTGCGGGTCTCCACCGGTCAACGAAAGATGCTCAAAGAACGGCATTGCTTTCAATTGGTTGTGAATATCAACAGCTTGTTCAAGCGTCAACATTCCTTTGATGGAACCTGATGCATGGTCTTTCCATGAAGTGCACATCGGGCATTTCTGATAACAGGAGGATGTCACCTCCAATTGCGCCGCCACATATCCTTGCCGATTAGCAGCCATCTTTGCGTAGTACTTGAGTTTTTCCATTTAGTGTTTTTCCTTTTTGAGGTAGCTTTCAATTTTTCCAGACCGTAGTGCATCAAGAACTTCCTGTTCTAAAGCCAATTGCGAATAAACCATGGCGTCGGAAAGGTGATCCACTTGTTTGTCCATACAAGAACGATGCAGTTTCTGCGCAGCAAACATCTTCATCACCAATTCCGCAGGCAACGGAGGAAGTGAGATGTCGAAATGATCTTCAAGCAACGCTCCCCAAATCTTCCCAAGCCGTGCATGCCCGTCTTCCGGATCCTTATACTTGACTGCCCGCTCAGAACGAATCGCTTTGATCTTCAGCAAAATTCCTTCAACAATTCCTGCCCTTTGAGATTTGATTTCAAGATCGTCCATTGAGTAATTCCTCCGTCAACTCTTTGGCTTGCTGCACATATTCACGAATCGGATCGAAACTTTCGTCGTTGAAAAAATCAACGTAGTTTGAAAGCTCATGCAGCTCACGCGCAATCAAGCTATTCCCCATCTGCTTTTCACGAATACCCCAACGAATCACGGAAAGGTAATCCGCCAAGGCAACAATTCGTCCTTCAAGCGTAGTGTCCTTAGCCGTCTCCCAGAAAGCGTAAATCTTTTGAGAGAGCGCTTTACTAAGCGTACATGAAACTCGCTCAGCCGCGATCTTAGCCGCTCGTTCAATGGCTTGATTTAATTCTGGAGTGGAATGCTTGAACGGACGCGGGAAGTCTCCAGAGATGGTTTCTTCCATGTCGTGAAAAGAAGACTTGAAAGCCAAAGCCTTCCAGTCAATTGCAATAGGAGCAGGATCGAAAACCCGCTCATAGTGCAACGCCATCAGAAATGAAAGCGTCCCTACCCAGAAGGAGTGCTCTGCCACACTCTCCGGAAGGATGCGCGGCTGGCAGGAGAAACGGGTAATGTTCGAGGTGTTGCTGAAATGCCCGAACATTACGTTCTTTAAGCTTAGATTGTACATCAACGCACCTGCCCTTTCCATTTCAAAAGCAGACCTCGTGCTCTTGCTACTTCGCATCCTGCGCATTCCACGTACAGGACTTTCAAAAGATCCAAGAGCTGGAACCGGCTGAAAACAAATCCTTCAAAAGCTTCGGTCAGCATGACATTGAGCGATTCATTCGTGTGGTCTCCAATGCAGTGGTGGTATCCAATGACCGGAATTCCTCGGGATACTGCAAATCCGATTTCATAAACCGTTCCCGTGTCAGGAAGGTTGACCGGCGTAATACGGTAGTCGTCATCCGCAATCTTCGCAACCAATGCAAGATCTACTTTATCTGGAAGGGGGAACGCTGTACAAGCCAGCACCATGGTTGCATAGGAACGGAGCGCGTTTACATTGCTTTGATAGACTGCGTTGCGGTCTGCGTCGTTGCTGTCCGGAGAAAGCACGCCTGCTTTTCGCGGAGAGTAATAGGGTATAGAAAGCTTGTCGAGGATTTTCTCTACGCCTTCAACTATTGCGAGCTGTTTTGAATTGAAGAACGGGGCAGCTATGTAGATCATAAAGTCTCCTGGATTTTAAAATGGGCTCAAGCCAGCATACTCGAAGTAACTATCTGGCTTGAGCAGTGGGCTACCACCATTTTTATTCAGACAGCGTGAGATCGCTCAGCGCGACTTCATACACGTCATCATCAACCTGCACGTCGGCACTGTCGCCGTCGATTTCAGTCACTTCACCGGCGTACTCATCGTCGCCGTCGGTGAAGGTCACCGCGCTTCCGACTTCGATGGTTGCAGCTTTCGCTTTGCGGACAGTTTCCTTTTTCTTGGAGGGTTCTTCTTCCTTTTCGACTTTCGTCAAATCAGAGAGTTCCACATCCCAGATTTCGTCCGTGTCATCCACCTCGACGTCTGCCGATTCGTCATTGATGGCGGTGATCTTGCCGGTGAAAGTTTCACCTTCTTCAACAAAGGAAACCATGTCCCCGACTTCCAGCTCTACCGCTGCAGCAGCACCTTTTTTGCGGCGTGTGGTTTTTTCCGGCTCCGGCGCAGGCTCAGTCTTCTTTTCGACTTTGCCTTTTTTCTTCGCCGGTTCGTCTTCACCGTTCAGTTCGGCCTTGGTCTGCCCACCGGACTCTTCAACCACCTTGTTCATGTAGACATGGGTGAAGTCGTCTTTGCAGACAACCTTGCAACGAACGATCGGTTTGTTCGTTTCAATGTCTTCCAGAATTTCCGGCAGTTCGTCGATGTCTTCCGGCAGTTCATAGCCGAGCTTCGCCAGCTTGCTCTGAAGCCAGAAGAGATTGTCTTCCGTTTCCAGATTGTCGAAGTCCGTCTGCACCTGTCCTTGGGATTCACCTTCCTGAACGG
>JBAYVX010000196.1:0-3701 GCA_041674365.1 Kiritimatiellales bacterium
AAAGAAAGTTGTGAAACAAGGAGCTAAAGAAATCGCAAAAAAGGTTGCATCTACTTCCGGAAAAAGCATTTTGAAAACAGCAGCCAATGGATTGTCAGCTGCCGGTTCCAAAATAGTAAGCGCCGCCATTAAAGCCGGACGATCAAAGGATGAAATAATGGCCATCGTAAAAGCTGACGCCAAAAAGACTTTTGAAAACGTCGGTAAAAATGCGGTGCAAGACGCTCAGATTAGGGCAGCCGGAAACACGGTAATCGGCAAAAAAGTAGCTGGAGCCGGACGCACTGTTGGCGATACATTCAAAACACCGCGCGCCAGTGCCGCAGAATTTGCACCGGAAAGCACTGCATTTAGAACAGCCGAAGATACTGGAGCTGGCGTGAAAGTTTCGCGCGGAGCGAAAAATGAAACAAGCTACCTTGCCAAAAAAACCGAAAATGATATCTCGCAAGTAATTGATGAAGCCCCAACTCCCAAAGGCAAAACTGCCATTGAGCGCACCAAAGTAGCCAGACTCAATGAGCGCGCCGCTACTTTACGCAATAAAGTTGCCAAAGCAATCGAAGATTCCAAAAGGGCGGCCGACGACGGCGTGACTTTGGATAAGGATCCATTCGATGACATCGACAATGAAGTCACTAACTTTAAGAAAGAATTTGAGGCGCTGACAGGCGAAAAGGCTCCAAGCGACCCTGATGAGCTGATTGCGCGCATAAAAGGCATAGAGGGCGAGAATAAGGTCGCCTGGCTCAAAGAAGACCGCAACGTGACTCGCAGAAAAGAGCTTGCCGCCATGGGAGGCGTCAGGAGGCTTCCTGGCTACGCTAGGGGGTCAAAGACCGCTAGAGGCATCAAAGGACGCTCAGGCGCCAAGTTTGCCGGCAAAAAAGGGGTATTTACAGAGGCTCGCACCAAGCAACTCATCAAGCAGGACAACGAAAATTACAAGAAGAGTCTGCTGGCTTCCATATCCCAGCGTCAAGCAGATATTCGAAAAGAGATAGCAAGTGAGTCAACTAAGCCAAAAATAGACTTTGACAAGATCACTAGGCTTCAGGAAGAGCTAGATAACGACTTGCCATTGATGCACAAAGATATCCGGACCGGCAAGGTAAGCGAAGAGGATTTGTACGAAATGGGCAAAGACTTCGCAACTAAAGGCCGCGACCCGTTCAAAATCCAGCTTCAAGGCGAGAAAAACGGTATTTTACCATCAAAAAATAACGCTCAATTTAACTCCCTTCCACTAAAAAAAGATGACGGAGCTATCCGTCAAATAGCAACCGCTGAGGTAAGCGGTGCAAAACAAGCCAGCGCCGTAATCGACGGCGGTGGTAATGTTCCACGTGGAACAAAACCAGCCGTGTCCGAAATCCCACCAATGCCAAAGCAAGGGGCAGTAAAATCCTGGGTGGACAAAGTAGGCACAAATATGCGCGAAGTTATCCAGGACAACTGGATCCGCGTCAAAAAACTGCAAGAAAATCCAAACGCTAAAATCGATACCAACAAACTCACGCCCTATGAAGCCGAAACATTATTCCACGGCCGAGTTGGTCACAGGTTATCCACAGCCACCGATACGCTAAAAACCATAGACAAAACTATCGCGGATGCGGAAAAAGCCTTGAAGCGTCCGGAACTTCGCAAGGACATCGACAAATATCTCGTGGCCAAACACGCACCGGAACGCAACGCTCTGCATGGAGATGGCGCATCCGGAATGACTACGCAAGAAGCTGACGATATTGTCAAGGCTTTTGAGGGCGACAAAGCGAATGAGGGGGCAATGAAAATCGCTCAGGATATCAAAAAAACCAATGAGCAAACGCTGGATATTCTTCATGACTCGCAAGTTATTGACGACGAAACATTCAAGACACTGCGCGAAACCTACAAAAACCACATCCCACTCAACCGCATAATGGGCGATACTGAAGATATGGGCGGAGCCTTGGTTGGAAAAGGATATGACGTCAAAAGCTCCGGCATCAAACGCGCCAAGGGCAGTGACAAAGAGGTGGCAGACATTCTCACAAACGTCGGTGCCAATCTTGAACAGGCGATCGTGCGCGCAGAAAAAAATCGCGTCAACCTTGCGACTCTTAATTTTGCCAGGGAAAATAAACACCTCGGAGTTTTTGAAGAAATAAAACCACAAGCTATAGGCGAAACATTTGACGGCAAGCCTATCATGAAACAAATAACCGACCCACTAGTCTTGACTGTACGCGAAAATGGAAAGCCGGTATATTTGCGAATCAAGGATGAAAAACTGGCCCAGGCATTCAAGGGAATCGGCAACGAAAAACTGCCACCAGTGCTGAGCTTCATCTCGGGATTCACTCGGATGTATTCAGGCTTGGCCACTCGTTTCAATCCGGAGTTTGCATTTTCAAATAAGCTGCGCGACCTCCAAGAAATGTCAATTTATATGTCCTCGCAAAAAGGGATAGGCTTTTCCGGAGCAGGAAAAACAGTCACGCGCGACATTTTCAGTATCAAAGATGTGGTTGATTTCAAACGCGGTGGAAACTCGGAAGGTGCCAAACTTTACAAGCAGATGATGGAAGATGGAGGCACGACCGGAGGCCAAGCGCTATCAACCCGCAAGCAACTGGAAATAGACCTTGAAGCAATCCGCAGAATAAACCGTGGCGGTAAATTTAATATGCGCGCCAACGGCAAAAAAATCATAGAGGCATTCGACTCGTGGAATGAAGTGTTTGAAGATTCGACTAGACTCTCCACATATAAGACCGCGCTGGACAAGGGAATGTCTCGCGAACAGGCGGCCATCATTGCCAAAAACGCCACCCTAAACTTTAACAAAAAGGGAACTGGCGGTCCGGTAATCAATGGCATGTACATGTTTGCCAACGCCTCAATCCAAGGCTCAACCAAACTCTTGAAATCAATGAAGGATCCAAAGACGGCCGCCGCAGTCGTGACCGCCGTCACCGCATCAGTCGCAGCCACAAACAGCTGGAATGATAGCGTTGATCCGGAATGGAGAAAGAAAGTCTCAGAATGGGATAGAAACTCCAACCTCGTGGTTATGCTTCCAGGCGGAGGCGCCGGAGCCAAATATATGACCATCCCAGTGTCGTGGGGTATCAAACCAATCAAAGTAATGGCGGACTATGGAATGGACGCGCTGGCCGGAAAGGCAGATCAAAATACAGGACTGGACGTTGCTGGCAAAGTGATGTCGTCTCTTTGGAATGCCTACAATCCAGTTGGCGGAACTGACCTCACATCCGCAGCCGTGCCATCCTTCCTGGACATTCCAGTGGAAGTGGCCAGAAATCAGAAATGGTCAGGATCGGCAATGCGACCTGACGATAAAGAAGGAGTGCCGGCATCCGAGGCTTTCTTCCAAAACAAACAAGGCGTGCCATCCGACAAATCCAAAATATTTGGCGTATTGCGCCAAGGCACAAAATTCCTGGCGGATAAATCAGGCGGACAAATTGAAATCAATCCGGCCAATCTTAAATATGCGCTGGACGGTTACCTTTCCGGACTCGGAAGATTTGGAACCGGAGCGGTGGAAACTGGACTAGCAGCCAGCAAGGGCGAACTTCCGCAAGCATCTGACGCTCCATTCTCCCGCCGATTCTACAAAACCAAAACCGAAGAAGAAATCACTAAAGCGCAATCTTATTCCGAAAAAGATGACCTTTATGCCAACCTCAAGA
>JBAYVX010000197.1:0-3692 GCA_041674365.1 Kiritimatiellales bacterium
GTCTTCCGTAAGCTCGTCAACCGTCCGGCCTGCTGCCGGGATGGTTCCAAGGAGCATATAGGTGATGTTGCCGGCGGGGTCGATCGGCAGAACCCTGCGGGTTTCAGCGTCGCCTTCGCCATAGAGAGTGATTTCGAGGACATCACCGACCCCAAGACGGTAGGGGCCGTTTTTGGGTTTTGTGAGCAGTTTGGTGTCGGCCATTTCTTCCGGGTTGAGCTGAATCCATACGCCGGTTTCCATTTCATCAAGAGACAGGTCTCCGGCGTTTGGCAGTTCAAGTACTTCGGCTGGCAGAAGTTCTTTATTACTCTCAATTTTCGGTTTGTTACGTAAGGAGGCGCAACCGGCGGTGAAAACCGCCGCCAGCAACAACGGGAAGAGTATGACGGGCTTCATTTTCATGGCACAACCGTTCGGGTATCGATATATCCGCCGGGGAACAGATATTTTTTGTTAATATCGCTGGCAAACTCGCCGGCGAACGTGTTGATGAAGGTCTGGAACATGGCTTTGACGAGAGTCCGAGTGAAGATAAATGATTTTTCGGGTACGTATACAATGTCACCCGCTTCGAGGAATACATTGTGTTCCTTGCCCTTCAGGATGGCTTCTAGGTTGACTTTAAAAACTTTCGGATCATTCAGGGCATCACGCAGAATGACGACCCGTTTAATATCCGCAGTGTCCTCTTTATAGCCGCCAGCGCCGGCATCCAGGCCGGATATGAGTTGCGTGAGAGTCAGGCCGGCGGTAAAGGGCTGGGATTGCTGCTGATTAACTTCGCCCATCAGGTAAATTTCCCGGCCCAATGCGGAGGCGATATAGATTACGTCGCCGGGGCGGACATAGATGTCTTCAGAGAAGTCATCTTTTGTCATCAGCGCTTCAAAGTTGACCGGGATTTTTTCCTGACCGCGCAGCAGCCAGCTGTCTTTGTAGTTATGGATTGGAATCCAGCTGTCATGATATTTGCCGAGGGCGATACCCTGTGCTCTGGCGATGGCCTGCCGGATGGTGGTGGGGGTGTCGAGCGGATAGACGCCGCCGTTTTCGACTTTTCCAAAGATGGCAAAACGGTTGGAAATAAATTTGGTCGGGATAATAGACACTTCCGGATTGTTAAAGAGATGTCCGAGTTTTGATTCCATTTCCAGAGCGACTTCTTTAGCGGTACGGCCTTCGGCCTGAATGCCGGGCAGGAACCGGTAGTAGAGCCTGCCATCGGGGGCGACAGGCACATTTTCAGCAATGGTGTCGCGCTGTCCGAATACACTGATTTCCACTTCATCGCCAACCTGTAAATTCCGGTCTTCTGTCGTGTGCGGAATGAAATACTCCGGCGGGAACTTGGAACGTCGCTGGGTGGCGGTGATTTGGCTGAGCAGGTTGGAATTGCCGATGGCGCTGTCCTCAGCCAGAGTCAGCCCCGCCAGCAACAGCAGAATCGCCATAATAGAACGCTTATTTATCATCGTCTTTAGATTCCCCGCCGGCTCCTTTAAACCAATCCTTAAAAGAGATATCCGTTGGCTCTTCATTTTCCTCCACCAGCAGATCAATCCCATTCTCTTCATCTACCGGCTTTTCTTCGCCGATGAACTCGGGAAGATCATCATCTTCAGGCCATCCGGCAAGTTCTTCAAGAGGTTCTTCTTTTGCTTCTGCGGACGGTTTAGCGGCTGGTCGGAAGCGGGCGAGCAGATCGGCCAGCGGGTTGCGCCGTTCTGCCAGATTGCGGATGATGCGCTGCTGCCGGACGTCTTCCAGGTAGTAGGGGTTGACCCGGTTGAAAATGAGCGCACGCGGTGCAAGACCGCGGTCTTCAAGGAATTCGAGGCCGGCATCCACGAGACGGCGGTCGCTGACAGATGATGCCAGTACATAAATAATCTCATCCTGAAATCCGGCGATGGTTCCAGAGATCGGGTGATCCAGTACAGCGGGTGCCTCTGTGATAACAAGATCGTAGTTTTGCCGGAGCAGATCCCACAGACGCGGCATGGCCGATCCTTTAGCCAGATCCAGCAGGTCGGCGCGCAGTTCCTGTACGCGGATTACGTCCACACCGTTTACCGTTGTGAGCATATCTGCCAGCTCGGCTTTACCTTGCAGGTAATCTTCAATGCCCGTTTGCGGCCAGCCGGTTTCTTCTGCGCCGGGCAGGCACGGGTTTTTTAATGTGTCGAACCCGACAAAAAGTACTTTGATGTTTAACGAGCTGTAGTAGCGCGCCAGATTGAATGAAAGGATGCTTTTTCCTTCACCGTCGAGCGAACTGAAGAAGCCGAGCACTTTGGCGCGGTGACCTTGCAGAACCACATTCAGCCGTTCTGAAATTTCGCGCAGAGAGGGCAGCAGCAGAGGGTAGGTGTCGTAGGCTTCCAGATGCGGGATTTCAATGATGGACGCAAGGCATGGAGCGTCGTAGGCCGTTTCGAGCTGATGCTGCGTACGAATTTTGGCATCAAGCAGTTCGATAATGAGAACCAGTATAAGTCCTCCAAAGAAGCCGAAGATAAAGCCGGCAACCGGAACAATTTTACCGATCAGCGAAGCGGCTGTGGGTTCAGCGACGGCTGCCGGACTGATCAATTTAAAATCAGACAGGCTGGACTGCATCGTCAGGCGGGCGGATTCCTCGCTGGCCTTCAGGGTTTTGAGGGCAGCATCCAGAGCGGCACGTTTTTCAAGCAGTGCGGCATATTCTTTTTCAAGGCGTGGCAGATCCTTGAACCGGGTTTGGAGTTTTTCAAGATCTTTTGTCAGTGAGTCAACCTGCTGTACGGCAACATTCTCTTCAGAGCGCAGTTTCAGCAATTCGCCTTCAAGCTGACCCTTCAGCGGGTTTTTTACATAGGTGCGTTCGCGCGTTTCATCAAATGTTCCGCTCTGGAGCAGTTTGCGCAGCTCTTCCAGCTCACGTTCCTGCCGCAGGATTTTCGGGTTGTCGGAAGCATATTGGATACGAGCCTGAAGCAGGGCGGCTTCCGCATTGGAAATCCGACCCTTCAGCGGATTGTCCTCCTGAGCTTCGTTGAGTACTTCTTCCGGAAGCTCCGCGATCATTTTTTCGTAGTTTTTAATGCGAACGACGAGTCCTTCATGAGCTACTTTTGCGATACTGAGACGTTCCGTGGCGGCGTTGACGGATGAAAAATAGTTCTGATATTGGGTGTTGAGCTCGAGCAGGTGATTTTTGAGCTGGAACTCTTCAACGGCTTTCACGGCCTCGTTGAAGTTCTGTTCGGTGATTTCGCGCTGCGTTTTGTATTGATCATATGCAGCGGAAGCCAGTTGGAGATAATACTTCGCGTTATCCTTGATGATAATATCAGCCAGTTGATTAACGCCGTCGATTGCCGTCTTTTCGCTTGGCATGGAGCTGATGCGCAGGGTGACGATATCGGATTTACTTTGTGAGTCGAACGAGACGTTTTTTGAGAGAGGTTTAAATCCGGTAGCCTCCTCGAGCTCCTTGATGTGCGCCGGAGAGAGGAACATATCGACCAGTGTATCCTGGGTGAGCGGTCGCAGCAGGAACGAAGACCCTTGGGTATCAACCTGCTTTTGGGTCGGCTTGGTGTAGATGATCACCGATTCGGCTGACCAGGACACGCCGCCTTGCAGACTGCGCGCTATAGGAAGAAAAACAAGAAACATACCGAATCCGGACAGCAGGATAATCCAGA
>JBAYVX010000198.1:0-3652 GCA_041674365.1 Kiritimatiellales bacterium
CGCCGCCACGGCAGAACCGGAACCGAGATCGGCGATGGCCGGTGCGACGGTGACCAGCACGGAAAGAACGATGAGCGCGCGATGTACTTTGAGCGAAGGAAGCGGCCGCTCGCGGTTGATCAGTGACGAGGCGTTGGCGATCGCTTCGCCGACCGCGAAGATCAGCAGCGCCTGCACCGCGAAGAGGTGAAACGATTGCATCGCCAGCAGCAGACCGAAGACAAACGGCGCGGCGGTGATAATGCCGCTGCCGAACAGGCCGAGCGGTTTACGGCGCATGTTGAGGCGAACCAGATTGGCAATGTGATAAATAAAAACAAACAGCGCGGCACCAAATCCGCTGAGCTGAAAAAATCCGTTCAGCGACTCCGGCGCCTGCCAAAGCGTTTCGTGGCTCGCGGCGGCGGCCAGCAGTCCGGGGCACAATGCGGCGGTCAAAGTTTCGAGCGCGAAGAGCGGACGTCCACCCAGCGTGAGTTTGAGAAGCAGGCCGGCGAGCACGGAGGCGGCGGCGACAACAAAACAGATCCAGCCGGAATCGAGGGGGTTGGTTTTGCCGAGAGAATACACGCCCAGCACAGAGGCGGCGATCAGTACGGAGGCGACGCCGAACATCAGGTCGCGGGCGAAGCCTTTCACAGTGACTTTTCGTTTGCGGCGGATCACCGCGACCAGCATCGCCATCAGCAGACTGAAAACAACAACGCCACCAAGACGTCCCCAGAGCGTAGCGCGCAGTTTTTCCCAGAGTGGAAGCTTTTGAAAGGTCATGTCGAGACGGATCTGCCCGGCCGCCGGATTGCTGCCGCCGGTGCGCTGAATCAGTAAAACGGTTTCATTGAGATGACCGATTTTCTGCCAATCGATCAGTTCGCGCGTCGTGTTCCAGCCGGGGACGACCCGTACCGGAAAACGCTGAGTCCCGTTAGTGCCTTTGATCTCAACCGCCAGCGCCACATCGGCCATCTGATCTTCCGGAATATAAATGCCGAGTTCAATGGTATCGATCGTTCCGGCGGCCAGCGCGGCGGGATATTCCTTGGCCCAGACACCGGCGGCGGTCTGACCGGGGATGGAATAGTCGATCACCAGCAGGTCGCGGTTAAGCGGCTCACCGTGAAACTCGCGGGAGATGGAGGCCTGCGCCGCGCCGATGTTGAAACTGCCCTGCTGTTTGGCATCGAAAAAGCCGAGCGGTGCCGCCTGAAGAAAGGCGGCCTGAAGCCAAGCCGCCAGAAGAATTCCGTACCGCCCGAAGCTTTTTGCCATGCGAAAAGCCTGCCCGTTCCCGTGCCGCAATGCAATGGCTCAGTTCAGCCTGAATTCAAAATCGAACGGCAGCTCAACCGGATCGGGGAGCGTCTGCCCAAAACCGCGGCCGATGAGACCGGTCATGATTTTTTCGAGCGACCGGCGGAGCATTGGATGACCATTCCCCTCCAGCACCGCCGCTTCTGAAATTTTTCCATCCGTTCCGATTTTGATCAGTAGCTGAAACTGTCCTTCAAACCCGGCGTTGCGCGCCGCAGGCGGATAATATTTTTCTTTTTCGATTTGTTCCCGCACCCAGTCGAGCAAAACGTTCCGGTCAACCGACGGCTCCATCGGCGCAGAAGCCTCCTGCGTCACTTGAGCGTCCGCTTTGACCGGTTTGGGCGGCGGAGGTTCCGGCTTGGGTTCGATTGCCACTTCAGCTTCTTCAGGTGGAGAAGGTTCGGGCTTTATTTCCGGCGGCGACTCGGCGGCGGCCTGCAATTCGATCTGTGCGAAGCTCAGAGTGACCGGCGCAGGATTGAAAGCAGATTGAGGCGCCAGGCGGCTTCTCATCCGAAACAAAACCAGCGCGATAACGGCGATGTAAAACAGGCTGCTGAGCGCAAACGCCAGCAGTCCGCTGAGCCGCTCGGATGTGCGGATTTTATTCACGGCCGGCAGGGAGCGTGGTGATGGATATGTCTTCGCGGTGCAGCAAACGCGCTTCGTCCACTACCGCCAAAAATGATTCGAACGGCGCTGCGCGGTCAACGAACAGATTGATCCCTTCGTCCGGATGCGCCTTGAGCAGCGCCGGGATTTCTTCGCGGGTCAGCGGCTCGCCGCCGTTAAACAGCGCGCCTTGCGCATCGATCGTGATCACCAGCTGTTCCTTGCGCTCGGACGAGGCCGCCGCCGAAGCCGCCTTCGCCAGATTCACCGGCAGCGACGGACGGATAAAGGTCGAGGTGACGAAAAAAAAGATCAGCAGAATAAACACCACGTCGATCAGCGGCGTCAGATCGATCTCTTCGTCGAACTCTTTATCCAGTGAAAAATCTTCCAGCATAATTTGAAACTCATCTTACAAAATTATTTTCCAGACACCGGAAAACAGAGTGATCAGAATAATTAAGGACAGAATAATTCCCTGGCATTGGGGTGCTGATCCTATCAAAAATCATTCTGTCCTTAATTATTCTGATATTTTTCCCGTCCATGGTTTGTCTCTTCTAGTTTCTCATGAGATCACGGGCGGATTCGATGCATTCGATGGTGAGCGCGCGGACGCGCAGACGGAGCAGGTAATAAAAAACGAGCGTGGGGATGGCGACGGTGAGTCCCATGATGGTGGTGATGAGCGCTTCCCAGATTCCGCCAGCCAGCATGGCGTTATCGACCGCCGCCTGCATAGAAATTTCGCGAAAGACACGGGTAATGCCGAGTACCGTACCCATCAGCCCGAGCAGCGGTGAAATGACGGAGATCAGCCGCAGCACAGTCAGCGAGGTATGGGTTTTCCCGAAGTTGCGTTGAAAAAGATACTGCACTTCGCCCTGCAGTTCCGCGCGCGGCGTTTTGTGGGCAAAGACATCCCATAGAATGGAGCTCATCGGATTCGTCCGCGCCTGCGCTTCCGTCACCGGAGGTGTTTCTTTTTTCATGGCGGCGAAAAAGCTACGGAAGCCGCGCGGCACCCATGCGAGGTAAATGACACTCGCCAGAAAAAAGTAAAGGCTTAGGAACGACAGTGCTGCGATCACCGCACCCGCCGGACCGATTTTTGCATAGATGGCTTCAATCATAATCTATCTCCAGATTCCGGAGCATAAGCCCGACGGGAGGGAATGTTCAATGTTCAATAATCAATGTTCAATTTCCAAGGATTGGAGGAATCCGAATAAAAGTTCCAAGCATTGGAAAAAAATACTGTGCCGCAACGCAGTTGCTTCCAGGGATTGAAAAAATGAAACTGCCGGTTGCTTTTTGTTTTTGGCATATGCTATTAACTAGGCATGCCAAGACCTCCCATAGAACGACGGATCGGCCACTGCGCGCCGGTAACGTATTTTAAACCGCAAGGAATTCCGCTGCGACTGCTCGAAGCGGTTGATCTGGCCGTAGATGAGCTGGAAGCCATCCGGCTGGCGGATTTAGAGGGACTCTACCAGGAACAGGCCGCCGAGCAGATGGGCGTTTCGCGTCAAACGTTCGGACTGATCATCGCCCGGGCACATAAAAAGGTGGCCGATGCCCTAACGCAAGGAAAAGCGATCCGGGTAGAAGGTGCCGGAATCGCAATGCCGGAATCTCCTGACAATAAATCTTCAGGACGTTGCGGCTGCGGACACGGCGGACATGGACACGGTCGCGGCTACCAATCATTTTAAAAGCAAAC
>JBAYVX010000199.1:0-3628 GCA_041674365.1 Kiritimatiellales bacterium
CGTCGGATAAATCAGAATGTCTGCGCCGGCCATCGCCATCAGGCGCGCGGCTTCCGGATACCACTGATCCCAGCAGACCAGTACACCGAGCATTCCCACCGATGTTTTGATCGGCGTGAAGCCGAGGTCGCCGGGCGTGAAATAAAACTTTTCGTAATAACCGGGGTCGTCCGGAATGTGCATCTTACGGTATTTGCCGGCGATGCTCCCGTCGCTGTCGATCACCACGGCGGTGTTGTGATAGAGACCCGCCGCGCGCCTTTCAAAAAGCGACATGACAATCACAATACCGAGTTCTTTCGCCAGTGCGCCGAAGGTTTTGGTGGACGGGCCGGGAATGGTTTCAGCGAGGTCGAAGTATTTTGCGTCTTCCGCCTGACAGAAATAAAGTCCGGTGTGGAGCTCCTGCAAGGCGACCAGCTGCGCGCCCTGCTTTGCGCAGCGGCGGATCGCGGCAATGCTTTTTTCAATATTGGTTTCACGGTCATCTGTACACGACTGCTGAACCAGCCCGACCTTCAGTTTTTTCATGTCATTGTCCTTAGGAGACTTTTTACAAAACCATTTAACGACAAAATCATTTTTATCTTTGCGTTCTATGCCTTCCTTTGCGGTTCAATACTCCCTTAGGAATCTGCATGGTTACGCAGTGAAGCGAGCCGTGTTGTAGAATCAGTGTGGAACAGTCTATACCTACGATTTCTCTGTCTGGAAATGCTTTTCCAATCGTTTCCAATGCTTGGAAATCAGAGGGATCGTTATAGGTTGGAACGAGCACCGCGCCATTGATGATTAAAAAATTGGCGTAGGTGGCGGGCAGGCGTTCGCCGTCGGCGTCAAATTTTGCTTTTGGCCACGGCAGCGGAAGCAGGCGGTACGGCTTGTTTTCCAAGGTTTGGAAAAATTTCAGTTCATTTTCCAAACCTTGGAAAATCTCAAAGTGCTCGTCGGACGGGTCGTCGCATTTTACATATAAAATCGTATTGCCGGGACAGAGGCGGGCGAGGGTGTCGATATGCGCGTCCGTGTCGTCGCCGGCGAGAGCACCGTTTTGCCTCTCCCTCCGGTCGTTGCCCCGCAATAGCGGGGCCTCTCTCGCTTCGCTCGGGTCCAACCATTGGAAACTTTTCACGGCAAGTTCAGCGGAAAGCTTTGCTTCAATCTGCTTTTTGCTGAGCGGCGCGTTGCGGTTTGGGTTGAGCAGACATTCGGCGGTGGTGAGCAGGGTGCCTTGGCCGTCGCTTTCGATGCTTCCGCCTTCGAGAATCAAATCAATTTTTCGCAGCGGAGTTTTTCCGAAAGCACCCAGCTGATGGAGTCTCGAGGTGATTTGATTATCGAGTTCCGCTTTGTACTTGCCGCCCCAACCGTTAAAGGTGAAGTCGAGCAGGATGGGCTGGCCGTCCTCATAAATCGTGATCGGCCCGAAGTCGCGCGCCCAGGTGTCATTGGATTCAATTTCATACAGCGCGACGTTCGCCATATTTATGCCGCGCGCAGCCAGCTTGGTGCGCACGCATTCTTTGTCGTGCACAACGACGATGAGTTTTTCAAACCGGGCGACGGCTTCGGCGATGTCTATCAAAACCGCTTCGGCTTCGTTCAGATACGGAGCCCAGTTGGTTTTTTCGTGCGGCCAACAAATCAGTACACCGTCCTGCGGCTCCCATTCAGCGGGAAGACGCTTGTTCATGGTTTCATTCCTATAAGTTTTTCGGTTGTGTTCCAGCTGATGCAGCCGTCGGTAATAGACTGACCGTATTTCAGGTTTGTGCTGATCGGTTGATGGCCTTCTTCGATGAAACTTTCGAGCATAGCGCCGATTACGGGACATCCCGGCTGCTTGCGCTGTTCAAGCAGATCAATCCAGACATCCGCCTGCCGTGCGGGAACTTTACCGGAGTTAGCGTGTGAGCAGTCAATCATCATGACTTCCGGCAAATCCGCTGTGCGCAGTTTTTCTGCCGTTGTCGCAACCTCATCGGCGTGGTAGTTGGTTTTTCCGCCGCCGCCGCGCAGGACGAGGTGTGTATCAAGATTGCCTCGGGTTTTGATAATGCTGCTGTGTCCGTCCTGATCAATGCCGAGAAAACTGTGCGGCGAGCGGCAGGCGAGCAGGGCGTCGATAGCTCGCTGGACGCTGCCATCCGTCGGGTTTTTCAGGCCAACGGGCATGGAAAGTCCGCTGGTCATTTCGCGATGCGTTTGCGACTCAATCGTGCGTGCACCGATGGCGGCCCAACTGACGAGGTCTGCGATATACTGCGGGATGATCGGGTCGAGGAATTCCGTGGCAACCGGCAGGCCGAGTTCATTGATGTCGAGCATCAGCTGTCGCGCTGCGCGCAGGCCGTATTCCATGTCGCAGGAATCATCGAGGCGCGGATCGTTAATGAAGCCTTTCCAGCCGACGGTGGTGCGCGGCTTTTCGAAATAGACGCGCATGACGATTAGGTAACGGTCTTTGACTTGCTCGCTGAGCGTGGCGAGGCGCCGAGCATAGTCGAGTGCGGCGGCGGGATCGTGAATCGAACAGGGGCCCGTGATGACAAGCAGGCGAAGATCGCTGTGATTTAAAATCATACAGATGGATTTGCGCCCCTGAGCAACAGTTTCCATCGCCTTTTTTGTCAGTGGTAATTCACTTTTCAGTGCGCGCGGTGTGATGAGCTGTGAGACGCTCTCTACGCGCAGGTTTTCAATAGGACTGACTGGTTTCATTGCGCACAGTATAGCGGGATTTTCCAAACATTGGAATCTACTCTTCGATTGGGTTGGCGGCAGCAATGCACACCGGTTCGATATTCCAGACTTTTTCAGCGTATTCATGGATGGTTCGGTCGCTGGAGAACCAGCCCATTCGTGCGACGTTGAGGATGGCTTTTTCGGCCCATGCATCGGGCTGGCGGAACAGTGCATCAACCTTCTTTTGCGCTTCGAGATATGGGCGGAAGTCTGCCATGTAGAAGAAGGGATCTCCGTGCCGGGTGAAGTCGTTGAATATCTCCATATAGAGGTCGGGCTGCGTCGAATCGAAGGCGTTGACGCGGATGGCTTCGAGGACTTTCTGCAGCTCGGGGTCGCTGTCGTAGAAGCTCCACGGGTTGTAGCCTTCGCGACTCAGCTTTTCGAGTTCTTCTTCGCGGTGGCCGAAGATGAAGATATTTTCTTCGCCGACGTGCTGGGCGATTTCGATATTGGCGCCGTCCCATGTGCCGACGGTGAGCGCTCCATTGAGCGACAGTTTCATGTTGCCGGTTCCCGAAGCCTCTTTGCCGGCGGTCGAAATCTGTTCGGACAAGTCCGCGGATGGAATGATTTTTTCGGCCAGCGAGACGTTATAGTCGGGCAAAAAAACGCATTTTAGACGGCCTGCGACGACCGGATCGTGATTGACGACCGCGCCGACGGAGTTGATGAGTTTAATGACGCGCTTGGCCATGTGATAGGCGGGCGCGGCTTTAGCGGCAAAGATGAAGGTGCGCGGAACCATATCGATTTTTGGATCGGCCTTGATGCTCTGGTAAAGCGCGATCAGGTGCATGGCACTGAGCATCTGCCGTTTGTACATATGCAGGCGTTTGACCTGAACATCAAAGAGTGATTCGGGATGGATCGGCACATGCAG
>JBAYVX010000200.1:0-3626 GCA_041674365.1 Kiritimatiellales bacterium
AAAGGGAATTAAGTGACAAAACACAGGAAATCTTTCTGCCTAATAAACTATTGAGCGAACGAACGAATATGAATGAAAAAATATTGAGCGAAGAGGAAGCTGATGAATTGTTTAATACTGGCGTCTTGCGAAAAGATTTGGCCGCGCTTGGCGAGAGAGAAGTTCGCTCCATGCTCAATCGCGGGGAGTATGGCGAGCCCAGTTCTGAGTCATTCGCTGCGGTATTAGCGTGGATTGCGGACGCTGAATTCATCAGGTTCCAAGAGGAGTCCGCCAAGCGTGATGACAGAGAGAAAGAAACACTTCTCGCGGCCAAGCAAGCCAATAAAATCGCAAAAGCAGCAGTAATAGTAACGGTTGTTCTCGCAATTATAGAACTGTTCGTGCACTGAGTTTCAGATAGGTTTAAACCGCCAAACACCAAAATGGCGGGATAACGTTGGAAATTGGAAACATAAAATGACCGGATCAGCACAAGTGCAAGATGATTCTCTCCAGAACTCGAAACGGCCAAAAGTTGGAGGCTGGCTCCTGCTCCTTTGTATCGGTCTTACGGTATTTGCACCCGTAGCTTCTTTGATGACACTCCTTGACACACGTGGACTTCAACAGCACTTTGAGCAATACTCATTGCTTTATCCGATCTGCCTCACGGATACAATTTTAAGCACAAGCGTCACAATTTTTAGTATTTACGTAGGCATAAGACTTTGGACTGTAAAGCCAAATGCCGTCCGCACTGCTAAACTTTATCTTCTTTGCCTATTGGCTTATCGTGTGTTTGCTACGGTTCTTCCCTTTTTTGCTGGTCTACCTCCAAACGTTATAAGGGCATTAATCCCGGCAGCAGCACGAACAATTATTCGAAGTTTGGTGTTTGCTACGATTTGGCTACTGTACCTTAGTAGATCAAAGAGAGTACGAAATACCTATTCTGTGTAAAGCATCGAGGTAAATATGAAATGGATGAAATTTATCCTGTGGGGAATTGGGTACTCATTTGCTTTAATCTGCCTTATTGAGCTGGCTTGGTTCCTTATAATGTTTTTCAAACATCTTCCATTGATCTTGGGAAAGCCTCTTTACATCGCAGCTTCATTTCTCGGGTTTACGCTTTCATATTTTGTCCATGCCTCTGAAAAATATAAAAAGTACAAACAGTTACGAGAGGCAAAAGAAAACAAACCGAAGCCAAAGGAAGTTTCGCCTGACCAATTTTAAAACAAATCTCAGCCACCGCATTCACTCTATCGCAGGCTCCCCCGCTCAGAGTGACGCGAATCGTTAAAAACATGAACCTGAACGGTAAAAGAGTTTTAGTGACCGGCGGCGCGGCGCGGATTGGCCGTGCGATCGCCGAGGCGTTGCAGTCCGCAGGCGCAGAGGTGATTGTTCATTTCCAAACATCGGAAAAGGATGCCGATGCCTTTTGGCCGAATGTAATTAAGGCCGATCTGAGCGATCCGGCGCAGTGCGAAACGCTGATCGAACGTGCTGTCGCACAGTTCGGGCCGGTTGATATTCTTATCAACAACGCCGCTGTTTTTTATCAGACGAAGCTGGCTGATGCCACACACGAGCTGGCCCTGAAAGAGCTGCAGATTAATCTGCTGGCGCCGTTGGCGCTGATCCGCGGGTTTGCCCGGCAGACGAAGAGCGGAAAAATCATCAACCTGCTCGACCGCCGCATCACCTCGCATGACACCACCTGCATTCCGTACATGCTCAGCAAAAAAGGGCTCGAAGAGCTGACGAAACTGGCGGCGCTCGACCTCGCGCCCGGCATCACCGTCAATGCCGTCGCGCCCGGCGCCGTGCTTCCTCCGCCGAAACAGGCCGACAATCCGGCGTGGGAATACGCCGGAAGCATTCCGCTCGAAAAGCGCCCCGCCCTTTCCGATATCGCCGACGCCGTTCTCTATCTGCTCAAAAGTGACGTCATCACCGGACAGACAATTTTCGTCGATGGCGGACAAAACCTGATTGAAACCTGAAATGTGAAACTTGGAACGGGGTCAGTCCTTGAATTTTGACATCTGAGAAACCATGAACTTAAACGGCAAAAGAGCGTTGGTGACCGGCGGTGCGGTACGAATCGGCCGTGCGATTGCCGAGGCGTTGCAGGCCGAAGGCGCGGAGGTGATTGTTCATTTCCAAACTTCGGACAAAGAAGCCAAGGCGCTTTCATCCAAAACCATTCAGGCCGATCTGAGCGATCCGGCGCAGTGCGAAAGACTGATCGAACGCACCGTTCAACATTTCGGGCCGATTGATATTCTGATCAATAATGCCGCCGTTTTTTATCAGACCAAGCTGGCTGATGCCACCCATGAGCTGACGCTGAAGGAACTCCAGATCAATCTACTGGCGCCGCTGGCACTGATCCGCGGATTCGCGCGGCAGACAAAAACCGGAAAAATCATTAATCTGCTCGACCGGCGCATCACCTCGCACGACACGACCTGCGTGCCTTACATGCTCAGCAAAAAAGGACTCGAAGAGCTGACGAAACTGGCGGCGCTCGACCTCGCACCCGGCATCACCGTCAACGCCGTCGCGCCCGGCGCAGTGCTTCCGCCGCCGAAGCAGTCTGACAATCCGGCGTGGGAACCGGCAGGCACCATTCCGCTCGAAAAGCGACCCGCCCTTGCCGACATCGCCGACGCCGTTCTCTATCTGCTCAAAAGCGATGTCATTACCGGACAAACCATTTTCGTCGACAGCGGCCAGAATCTGATTGAAACCTGAAATGTGAAACTTGAAACCTGAAAGTTCAGAGATGGATAGAATTTATATTAGAGACCTCGCGCTGAGATGCATCATCGGGCTTTATCCCGAGGAGCGGACGAATAAGCAGGACGTGATCATCAATGTGACGATGGAGACGGATCTGCGCGCGGCAGGCAAAAGCGACGACCTACACGACACGGTGGATTACAAAGCAATCAAGCTGGCGATTCTGGATTTTGTCGAAAACAGCAGCTTTAATTTGATCGAGTCGCTGGCCGACGGCATTGCCGCAATCTGCCTGAAAGACACGAAGGTTCAGAGCGCGACGGTGACGATCGATAAACCCGGCGCCCTGCGCTTCGCCCGCAGCGTGGCTGTCGAAGTCACAAGAAAACATAATCCGTAACGAGTAATACGTAACGGGATTTTCCAAGCATTGGAAAAAATTGAATCAACCGGTCGCAGCAGACTCGTTTCTTTTCCAATGTTTGGAAACTTTGATTATTCCGCCGCCTGAATTATTCACGCGACGATTCCTATCCATTTTTATGAATGAATCAGGCTAGGTCGCGGGCCATAAGTGCGGCAATACGCGTGGCGAAGGCGGCTGGATTTTCAATTTTCGAACCTTCGGCAACGTGCGCAAGGTCACGCAGCAGTTCGACGCTTTCACCCAGCTTGGGATTGTCTTTGTCCTTTTCGTACATTGACTGCACGGCTTCGACAACCGGATGCGACGGGTTGAGTTCGAGTACGCGCTCCATTTCGGGAACCGGCTGACCCATGCGACGAAGCATGGCTTCAATATGCGGGCTCATGCTGTATTCGTCGCCAACCAGACAGGCCGGACTTTCTTTGAGACGGGTAGATAGGCGTACTTCTTTGACGCCGCTAAG
>JBAYVX010000201.1:0-3574 GCA_041674365.1 Kiritimatiellales bacterium
TAAGCCGGATGCAAAATTCCGCGTCGCCGTCATCGACTGCGGCATCAAAACCAATCAGCTACGGATTTTCGACCAGCTCGGATGCGAATGTCACGTATTCCCCAACACCGCTTCCGCCGCAGAAATTCTTGCCAGCAAACCCGATGGCCTGTTTCTTTCCAACGGCCCGGGTGATCCGGCCGGCGTGCCGCAGATCGTGGCGACCGTCAAAGAACTGATCGAATCAAAACTTCCAACCTTTGGAATCTGCTTCGGCCACCAGATGCTCGGCCAGGCGCTCGGCGCGAAAACCTATAAACTGAAATTCGGCCACCGCGGCGGAAATCAGCCGATTCAGGATCTGCGCACCGGTAAAGTCGAAATCGCCTCGCACAATCACGGCTTTTGTGTCGATCCGGCCACCGTCGATCCGGCAATTGCCGAAGTCAGCCACATCAACCTCAACGACAACACCGTCGCGGGGCTCCGGCATAAAACGCTGCCGATGTTCTGCGTCCAGTACCATCCCGAAGCCGCCCCCGGCCCGCACGACCCCTTTTACCTCTTTGAGGAATTCATCGCGCTGATGGAAAAGCATAAAAAGTAATGAAAAACTGGAAAACCATAACGCTGCTGGGGATCGCGGTGCTGTTGCTGATTATCAGCTTTCAGAACCTCGCGCCGGTTCAGCTCCAGATGCTTTTCTGGAAAGTACGGATATCGCCGGTCATCCTGCTTCCTTCGATGTTGCTGACCGGATTTGCCGCAGGTTTTTTTACACGCAGGAAACGGGGTTGAAATGGAGTACACGCAGTACTTTCTACACACCCGCAACCGTCCGGATCGGGCGAACATCCGTCTTGAATGGATTCAGCAGGTAATAGAACATCCCGAACACGAAGAAATTCAGGCCGACGGAAGAATCCGGCGCTGGAAAAAAATCAAAGAAGCCGATGATCGCTATCTGCGTGTCGTCTTGCTAGAAGACGGGAAAACGATTCACAACGCATTTTTCGACCGGTCATTCAGGGGGAACAGTAATGAAAATTAAATATTTTTCTGATACCGACACATTACTCGTGGAGTTTAGTGACCGGGCGGTCACTGACACCCGCGACCTCAATGAAACTACCTTGGCTGAATTTGATAAGACAGGAAAACTGGTCAGCATGACCATTGAACACGCACAGGAACAAACCAACCTTGAAGAGTTCGTCTTCCTGCCTGAAGCCAAACCGGAATATACACTTCCCCATGTCGCTGAAGAACCCGGTGAATACAAAACGAAGAAAGATCGCAAATGAAGCACAGCGAATGGATTGCCATTTTAGATTACGGCTCGCAGGTTACCCAGCTGATCGCCCGCCGCATCCGCGAACAGAAGGTTTACTGCGAAATCATCCGCTTCGACACTTCTGCTGCAGAACTCAAAAAACGCGCGCCGAAAGGTATTATCCTCTCCGGCGGACCGTGCAGCGTGCCGGACGCCGACTCGCCGAAATGCGACCCTGCCCTTTTCGACCTGAACATTCCAATCCTTGGAATCTGCTACGGCATGCAGCTCACCGCCCAGACGCTCGGCGGCAAAGTGCACCCCGGCCTCAAGCGCGAATACGGCAAAGCCATGATGCAGATCACGAAAGAAAGTTTGCTTTTCCAAGGTTTGGAAAAATCGCTTCAGGTCTGGATGAGCCATGGCGACAAAGTTGAAACCCTGCCCGACGGATTCGAAGCCGTCGCCGAATCCGACAACTGCCCATACGCCGCGATGCAAAATGCAAAACGGAAAATCTACGGCGTGCAGTTCCACCCCGAAGTCGTTCACACTCCGCAGGGCGCGAAGATGCTCGGCAACTTTGCCTTTGCGATCTGCGGATGCACCGGCGACTGGAAAATGAGCAAATTTATCGAAGAAAACGTCGCCGCCATCCGCGCCAAGGTCGGCGCCGATCACGTTCTGCTCGGTCTCTCCGGCGGCGTGGACTCCTCTGTCGTAGCCGCCCTGCTCCATAAAGCGATCGGCCCGCAGCTCCACTGCGTCTATGTCGACAACGGCCTCATGCGTTACCGCGAAACCGAAGAGATCGAAAAACTCTTCGGCGACGCCTTTGGCATCGACCTCACCGTCGCCCGCGAAGGCGATCTGTTCCTCAAAGAACTCGCAGGCGTCAGCGATCCCGAGAAAAAGCGCAAAATCATCGGAAAGATATTCATTGATGTCTTCGCTGAGAAAGCGCGCGGCTTTGCGGGAAAAGTCAAATATCTCGCACAGGGCACACTCTATCCGGACGTCATTGAATCGGTTTCGCCGATCGGCGGCCCGTCGGCCACCATCAAGAGCCATCATAACGTCGGCGGCCTGCCTGCCGACCTGAATTTTGACCTCATCGAACCGCTCCGTGAACTTTTCAAAGACGAAGTGCGTGCTGTCGGCCGCGAACTCGGCCTGCCGGATTACGTCGTCGACCGCCAGCCCTTCCCCGGACCGGGTCTCGCCGTACGCATCATTGGCGACATCACCCCCGAGCGCATCGTCGTTCTTCAGCAGGCCGACCTGCGCGTCCGCGAAGAAATTTTGAAAATGGAAAACCATCTCGATGTCTGGCAGTACTTCGCCGTACTGCTTCCGATTCAGACCGTCGGCGTCATGGGCGACGACCGCACCTACGAAAACGTCGTCGCCGTGCGCGCCGTCGAAAGCCGCGACGGGATGACCGCCGACTGGTACAAACTTCCTTACGAAGTGATGGACTCCATTTCGAACCGCATCATCAACGAAGTCAAAGGCGTCAACCGCGTCTGCTACGACATCTCCTCCAAGCCGCCGTCCACCATCGAATGGGAGTAGATAGAAACCTGAAACTTGAAACCTGAAACTTGAAATCCATGGGCAGTGAATTTGACAGATGTGATCTGAAAGAGCGGACAACAGCGTTTGCGGTTCAGATCGTTCTTCTGTATCGGCAGCTGCCGCTGGAAAAGGGATACGATGTTCAGGTTGCGGGCAAACAGATCATTCGTTCAGGAACTTCCGTGGCGGCAAACTACCGGGAAGCATCCCGGGCACGAAGCAAAGCTGATTTTATTTCGAAAATTGATATATGCTCACAGGAAACGGATGAAACGCTCCTGTGGCTGGAAATTTTAAACAAGGGTTGTAATTTAAATTTAAAAGAAATTGAACCGCTGAAAAAAGAAGCCGACGAACTTATTTCTATATTCGTCACTATGTCGAAAAACAGCAAAGGCTGATCCGGCATTTCAGGTTTCAAGTTTCAGGTTTCAAGTTTCGGGAGCGAAGCTATGCCCAAAAGAACTGATATCCATCACATCCTGATCATCGGCTCCGGCCCTATTGTTATCGGCCAGGCCTGCGAGTTTGACTACTCCGGAACCCAGGCGTGCAAAGCTCTGCGCGAAGAGGGCTACAAAGTCTCGCTGATCAATTCCAACCCCGCCACCATCATGACCGACCCGGCCACGGCGGATCGCACCTACATTGAGCCGATCACTCCCGAAGCCGTAGAAAAAATCATCATCAAAGAACGCCCCGATGCCATTCTGCCGACTCTCGGCGGTCAGACCGCGCTCAACA
>JBAYVX010000202.1:0-3489 GCA_041674365.1 Kiritimatiellales bacterium
GTTTTGGAATCTGCTCATTGAGATTCCTACCATTTTCACTTTCAGGTTGATTTCGTATTCTTTGCCAATTTTCCACTTTTTTGCTTCGGGCAAGTGGTCAAGCTCGATTCTAAATCGCGGATATATCGGCTCGGATGCGTGCTTCGCCGGACCCTCCATCATCATTTCGTCTTTTTTTGGTTTTATTTTACGCATTTCCATTGTCGTTTTTGTTATTGTTTTTTAAGTCGGCCTTTACAACTTCTGTTTCGAGCTTATTTTGTTGTTCTTGTTCTTTGTTTTGTTGGGTTTGTTGAGCTTCTGCTTGCATAGCTTGTTGTTTCATCATCACGACCTGCTGGACCATCGGATTGTCTTTGTAAAGCATTTCAGGAGCGTTTACTTCGAGCCATACGTTTGCTGCCATTTCTTCAGGGTTTGGATAATCAAGGCGCTTGTATAGGTCAAGATTTGAAATTCTGCCCAATTCTGCGAGCGTCAAGGCTTGATTTGCAATAGCGATACTGTCTTTTGGCAGGAGTGAACCCTCTTTAACTGATATAACAAGTTTTGGAGGAACAGCCCCCTCGATGAATTGGAACGCTGTGTCATAGACATATAACAATTGCACGAACCAATTGTAAATATCATCGGCGAACTGCTCGAGGTATTCGGATACGCCACCACCTATGCGGTCAGTGTCGAGGTTGCGACTCATAATCTTGCCTGTGGCGAGCTTTTCTGACTCAATACCGGCAGGAGTGCTACCCTTAGTGCCAAAGATGTCCCTGAGGCGGTTTCTGGTGTCATACAGGTCGTTAAAGACGTCAGATGGGAGATTGTTCGGTGAATACTGCTGAATGGCTTCCTCGGGAGCGCCGTCTGGTATGGCCACGACCCCGCCTTTTCTCAATGTTTCTGTTACGTTTTTTGCTTGTGCTTGTGTTAAGCCGGCTCTGGCTAAGGAAACTACCATTCCGCCGTTCTGCCTATCTACGTTTTTATCAATCTGCTTATTGCGTTTATTTATTTTATCTTGATTGGAAAGGTTTTGAGATATCAGCGAGGTTCTATCCATCGGCTGGTCGCCCAAATTGAATACTGTTAAGAAAATATATGGCATCGCCGGCACTGGCAGATGGTTTATGCCCGGCTTTGGCTGATCTATGGTTGTTGCGTTGCCATAATCATCAACCGACTCTTGTTGTTCGGTTACATCATAGTTCCAGTGAGGATTTTTCTTTTTAAGGAGAACATTCGAGCCGAGTGTCCAGCACATATATTCTGCAGTCCACCATTCAATAAACTGCACATCCGTTGACTTATCGTTGTTTACCAGCTCATTTATAGCTTTTATGCCGGCGGTTTGTTCGTTTTCCTCGCCTATCACAGAAAGGATTTTACCTGCCTCCATTTTCCTATATTCACCTATCCTATTGCCCGTGTAGCCATCTTCATCGATTAGGGCATCGGGATCAAGTATCAGTTTGGTCGGGCGGACAATCCTTACCGCTGGAATGTTTTTATCTAAATCCCAGCCGAATTTCGCAACTCCAAGCAAATAGATAGCCCAATGGCGACCGGCCTTTTTAAGTTTTAGTCTTAGTTTATTTTTATCAGCTAAATCCGAGAGACGAGCTTTTACTTTATCAATATATTTAAGCCTTACCGGATCTGGTTCTGAACCCTCTGGCACTTCGGTTGCATCGAGCATAACAAGCGGTTCAGGGTTTCTGCGTGTTACCTGTGGCAGATATGTTTCAAGAGATTCAAATATTAGGTTATCGATATTTGGGCGTGTTTTATCGGCTTTTACAGATTCGTATTGTTTGCCCAACCAGTAATCTTCATTTTCTTGACCTTGTTTTTCCCAGTCTGTTTTTTTGGGCGAATCTTTCCAGTCCTTTTCCCATTTTGTTGTAAGTTTTAGTATATCTTCATCGGACATTTCTAAATTCAGCTCAGGATATTTTTCTGAAACTACACCTTGCGTTGTTTCTTGTGTCTCGCCCATTTTTTGTTTATTAATGTCGAGTCCAAGAGTTTGTGCGCCTTTTATAATTGTATCTTCTGACATTTTTTAAGAAAAAAAGGTTACGCTTTTTCGAGCAGTAACCCTTTCGTATAAGAGAGGAGTTCTCGGAATTTATATTATTAGTAATTTGATATTTATTTATTATAACACAAATTGTTTTGTCAAGATAGGTGAGTTATTCACATGATATTATAAGCCCGGTGCGGAATCGAACCGCCTGCGCGCTAAGAGTTGACCAACAACCATGCCGGACATATGGCACAACAATTTTTCAGCTGTGCCATTAGAAATTAGGCAACTGACTCTTCGCCCTCTTCCTGTGCAGGAGCATCAGATGATTCCTCGGGCGTTGATTCGGTAGAGGCACCCTCAGGTGTTTCTTCTGACGCCGGGATTGCTGTTTCTTCTGCTGGTGTTTGTGTTTCTTCGTTTTCCATGTTTGTTTTTTTATTTTTATTTTAACAAGGATTCGACAATTCCTTGATGTATTTTATCACAAATATATTTTTGGAGAAATAGCCAGCGACCGTGTCAACTGTGAACAAGTCCTTTCGTAAATATTCGGTTCTCCACAGGTTTTTGGCACTTTGCGAACGCTCGGTATGGTATAATAGAGATGAGGGTTGTCCCTCGCTAATCAGAAGTGGGCAAGCACTTTTACAATTATTTATGACAGAACAAGAAGCATTAAAAGATTTGTGCAATTCAGATCGTGCAATCATTAAGGGTGTTCATGCTCGTAAGATTGCTAAGGCTTTCGGGATTGGCAATCCGCCGTGCGATGACATTCAAGACAATCGTTCCGAGTTCAAGGGTGCTCATTTCCCCGATTTGAAAGAGGGTGAGTGGGCGCGCGATGTTATCGATGCATCGGTACTCGCTTGTTGGATTTGCACTGGTTTGCATATCGATTATCAAGAAATGTATGGCCGTGGTTCTCAGCTCCGTGCGTGCTGTGCTGCGATAGATTCATTTCTCAAATCAAATGAGAAGTAAAACTATCCGCAAGATGTCGCTGGAGGCAAAGGAAGTGGCAAAGCTTTCCAACGAAGCTCTGTCGCTCGGCCGAAGATTGCGGAATCTGGCCAAGAGAATGAACGCCCAACATGCCTTTCAGCAAGAAGTGTTGCGGAGAGGTATGAGGGAAATCGAAGACAGGAGGTTTTAACTATCGCCCCCGCTTGCCCGGGGGTTTTAGTTTACTTGTTTAATTCAAAGAACGCCTGTGCAAACTTCTGCGAGCAAAGTGACCTGAATTCCATGTCGCTTCAGCACAAAGGTGCAGAATTGTTTTCATTTGAATCTACTCATTTTTGTTATAAACCTACGAATCTCGCCAGTCTGTTTCGTCTTCTTCTTCCATCTTGTCGAACATTTCTTGAGGGTTAAATCCTGCGGTTTGGTTTGTGGGGTCGACCATGTAGCTGTTTGGTTTTTTTGTTTCGTCTTTCGCCTGGATTAGCGCACCCATTGAA
>JBAYVX010000203.1:0-3488 GCA_041674365.1 Kiritimatiellales bacterium
ATAATTTGCGTTCCGGTGCGCATGCAGATAATTCTTTCTTCCCGCCCACTGAAGTTGTGAACCGGTCCCCGGTTATGGTTTTAATGCACCATTATTATCAGGCCGGCATCCAATGCCCAGGCAAATAACGTGTTCTGTCGCGGCGGCTGCGCGCCAATTGCCAGTTGGATGCGTCCTACATAAGGCAAATGTAGCTTGTCCTTTTCTCGCGCCCCGGGCAAGACGCAAAAGAGAAGCGTGCGGCGTATTCCGGCGCCTTTGCGCCGGCCTCCGAACCACCTGGTTTTTTAAGCGTTAACAACCCAATTTGGCGTTGTCTTTTTTAAAAAAGTGGAGGATTGATGCTAATCGGTGCTGTCAGGTTTATCTTTACAATTAAATTCATGTAAAATACATTCATGTCACAGTTATCGAAACTTTTGAGAACTAAAGGTTAACCAACTGTTCTGCAAATAAATATGGGCACTATAAACCAGAATATGAGACCAAACCAATTGTCAACATTTTTTTGGTGGATTGGTGGATTGATCATCCTCGGAAGCAGCATTTTTGACTTTTTAATCGGGTTGCAGGGGGTGACATGGTATAGATGGGAGAGTTATGGTGGCGGAATACCAGTGGAGCCTGAGCAGAGCATCGGTTTGGGTGTCATTAGTGTCCTTATGGGAACATGGATGCTCATAATTGCTGTCAAAAGAACAAGACTGAATATGAGAAACAACTCGCAGGACGTGTCCTGTTGAGCAAGGCTCTCGCGGCTTGCGGCCAGGCGCGCAGCGCCTGGCCTAACAAGCCGTTCGAGCGCAACAGCCCGGCGTCCGAAAGCTTCGCTTCCGTCCTTGGTCTGTTGCGCTCAACAGGACACGTTCGACAGATAAAGAAAGCGAATATGAAAGCTATGCTTGCGACGGTTGTCATGATCGTGTTGGCGGTGTCGTGTTTCGCGCAAACCGATCGTTCCCAGGCGGAGGCGACGGATACGAATGTCATCGCAATTGTCCTCGGGAAGAAGATCACTACCGGGGACAAGGGCAAGCTCGACGGACTGATCTTCGGCGCGCTGCTGCAGCAGTACGCTAAGGAGAACAAAATCGAACCAACGCAAGAAGAACTCGACGCTTTCGTTAGCAAGACCGAGGAATTAAAGAAACAGAGCCAGGTCGAGTTCGAGGCAGACAGGGAGAGACTGCAGAAAGAGTTGCAGTCTTCCTCGCTTTCTGATCGGGACAGGAAAGAGAAGGAATCGGAACTGCAGACCATCGAGAGCATTCTCAAGTCAACGCATGAAATGAAAGAACAGACGAAGGGGATGGAAGATCGGATGCGCCCTGTGAAACGACAGATGGCGCAGCAGTTCGTCAAGTCGTGGAAGATCAACAAAACGCTTTACGCGAAATACGGGGGACGGGTGATTTTCCAGCAGGCAGGCGTTGAGCCGCTTGACGCATATCGGGACTTCCTACGGGAACAGGAGAAGAAGGGGGCATTCCAGATTTTTGACAAGCAATACGAAGGCGGTTTCTGGCGATACTTCACAAACGACGCGATGCACTCCTTCTATAAGAAGGAAGACGGCGCCAAGTTCATCAACACTCCTTGGTGGATGATGGAGCAACCACCAGAAGAATGAGAAGGAATTGTCGAACCACGCCTCGCACTTTACGTCGCGTTCCGCGCCGAAAGTGAAGGCAACCGTTGGATTATGAGATGAAGACGAAGACATTGCTGATCGTGCTTGCGTGCGCGGAAACGCAGCACAAGGGTCACGTCTCGAGAAGCCGTTGAAAAACTCATTTCCTTATTGATGGTAGGGATTCTCTATTTATACTCAAGGGTAAACCTATAACCCCTGAGTACAAAGGAATCCCATGCGAGGCAAACAGAGTCGAGACGAGGGGCTCTTCACGTACGTTCGGTTGGAAGAACTGGTACCCCAAGACCACATATTGCGGGCAATAGACCGGTGGATTGATTTTTCCTGTATCGAGGGAAAGACGCGCGAGCTGTACAGCCACACAGGCCGCCCGTCTGTTGATCCGGAAGTGCTAATTCGGATGCTGGTGATAGGGTATCTATATGGGCTGACTTCGGAACGGCGTTTATGTCAGGAAGTGCGGCTCAACCTGGCTTATCGGTGGTTTTGCGGGCTCCGGTTGGAAGACAAAGTGCCAGACCATTCGACGTTCACTAAAAATCGATATGGGCGCTTTGGGGAAAGCGGGTTGTTTCGGAGTCTATTCGAACAGATCGTTAGGCAAGCGATGAACCATGGATTGGTGAAAGGAAAACACCTGACGGTGGATGCCACGACGGTGCAGGCGCATGCGTCGCTGGACAGTCTTGAGCCGATCGAGGTTTCGATGAGTCCTGAGGCATATTTGCGAGAGGTCAAGGATCAGAACCCAGTGGTTGACGAGGCGAACGAGGGCGAGGACACGAAGTCACCGAAACTGAGTAATGAGACACATAGAAGCCGGACGGATCCCGATGCGCGCTTGTTAAGCAAGCCGTTCCAGAAGACGCAACTGGCATACTCTGACAATGTATTGATGGACAATGCCAATCGGATCATTGTGGATGTAGAAGTTACGGAGCCAAACCTACATCAGGAAGGTCAGGTCGCGGGCCAGATGTTAGAACGCAGTCGGTGTGTGATGGGGATCAAACCCGAGACAGTGGCTGGTGACAAGGCCTACGGCTACGGAGCGGCGGTGCGCCGGATCTGCGAAGCGGGCGTAATGCCGCATGTGGCACAGCCTGTGCAAGGTCAATGGAACGCACAGGGCATCTTCGGCAAAAAAGATTTTACATACGACGCGCAGAAAGACGAATTAATTTGTCCGGCGGGCAAGCGGCTGCATAAGCGTACAGAGCATACGCGCAATCGTCAAAGCGAGTATGCGGCGTGCCTGATTGATTGCCGAGATTGCGCATTGAAAGCCCAATGTACACGTACGCGTTATCGTGTGGCTCATCGGCACTGGGATCAGGACTATCTGGATCAGGCCCAAGCAGTCCGGCAGACACAGGAGTGGAGAATCAGCCAGCGATTCCGCAAGTTTATCGAGCATCTGTTTGCAGAGGCCAAGGAGTTGATGGGATTGCGCCGCGCCCGACGGTGCGGAATTGAACAAGTCCGGGAGCAATGTCTGATGACGGCGACCGTTCAGAACATCAAGAGGATCGTCAAGGCGTTAGAAAATGGCAATCCAGGACGTGTAGGGACTGCTTGCAAATGGGGTGCCGGCATTATTCTAATCTTTATTGCGCTTCTACGTTGTCTAAAACTCCGGATGGTCATCTGGCGGCAGGTTCCGTCGCTGTTGCAGGTGTGTTCAATAAAATGTGTGCCTTGGCAATTCCAGGTTGCCAGCACTTGAAAACGGGGAGTTTTTCAACGGCTTCTCGACGGCGTGTTGCCCAAATCAGATTTCTGATAGCAAGGATAGCATGTTCTCCGAAGTTTGGTAAAGTCGGGAAAACTTTGG
>JBAYVX010000204.1:0-3471 GCA_041674365.1 Kiritimatiellales bacterium
ATGAACAGCGACGGAAAGATCGACGCCCTTGCGTCCGGCACGATCAGCGAATAAAAGTACCACTTTTTCGACGGTTTCGCGCGGACAGAACGGTTCGGGATTAAGACGCACCTCACCGGCTTCGATGCGGGAGATATCAATCAGCTCATCGATGATGTTCATCAGCTCCTGTGTGGATTCCATGATGGTCTGGATACTGTCGCGCTGATCGGCGGTCAGTTTGCTTTCCAGCAGCAGATGAGTCATGCCCATGACCCCGTTCATCGGCGTGCGGATTTCGTGGCTCATGTTGGCCAGAAACTCCGTCTTGGCTCGACTGGCTTTTTCCGCGTATTCTTTGGCTGTCACCAGTTGTTCATTAGCGCGTTTAAGTTCGGAGAGATCAACGTCGATGACGTACATTTCCCACTCACCGCGCTGGTTGCGCGTAGCAAGGCGACTGGAATAGACCGCCACCGGCCGGCCGGTTGCGGTGTGTTTCATCATTTCGCCGGAGGGAATCGGCGTACCGGTTTTGACCCAGTTATCAAAGGCCTTGATCATTTCTTCACGCCGATCAGACGTCAGCACGAGATCTTCCATTTTCCGCCCGAGCACCTCGCTTTTAGAATATTTGTAAAGTTCTTCGCTGGCGCGATTCCAGAAGATTGCTTCGCGGGAAGCATTGTAACCTTGCACCGCAATGTGGGGGATTTCTTCAAACAGAAACCTGAGCCGTTTTTCACTTTCCTGTAACGCCTCATAAATGCGTCGACGATCGGTAATATCCTGTCCTACGCTCTGAATCTCAACCACCCGTCCGGACTCGTCAAACACGGCGATGTTTTCCCACTGAACCCAGGCCGTGCGGGTGCGTGCGCGCATGCGGTGTTCCACTGTAATTACGCGTTCACGACGGGACACCAGCGATTCGACGGCTTTGTCCGGAATAGCAATGTCGTCGTGATAAATAAACGAATGAAAGTCGTGTCCAATCAGTTCGCCGCGCGCGCGGCCCACAAACCGGCAGAAGGCTTCGTTGACAAACGTAAAAAGGCCTTCGGCGTTGATACGGACAATGAAATTGCTTTGTGCTTCAATCAGCCCGCGATAGCGCATTTCGCTTTCTTTCAGCGCCTGCTCAATCTGTTTGCGCTGGGTTACATCACGCTGCATCAGCATAACAGCCCGCTTGCCGGAAAACCGCAAGGTTGCGCCGATGATTTCCATGTGAACCTCGCGTCCATCCCCCGACAAAGAAAGCCCTTCGTAACGTTTTAATTCACCTGTAAACCATTTATGAAAGTTACGTTTTACATCGTCCCGGCAGTGCTCCGGCACCAGATCAAGCACGCTCTTCCCGAGCAGCTCGTTATGGCTCAAATGATGGAATTCGCACGCCACCGGATTGGCATCCAGAATCATTCCGTTCTCGTCTTCAATAAAAATGATATCGGGTGAATTCTGGAAAATTGTACGAAGACGTTCTTCACTGTTGCGCAGCTGCTCGGTTTTTTTAAGCACACACCGCGAGAGCCGGACATCCCATATCCAGAACAGCAATACAGCCGCCAGCAGGATTCCGATACCGATTACGACATACCGGATATAGCGTACTGCCTGAACCCCGATTGACGTGTATTCCAGCCCGAACCATTTATGTTCGATTCGTCCGACCACACCGGCACGCCGCGCCTGATTAATTGCTTTGGTCAAAACAGCGAGAAGCGTCCGGTTCGTCGTCGCAACAGCCATGCAGCACTGCCCGGTGTAGAGAGGCCGACCCGTCTTTTTGACCTGATTGATCCAGCCGTTCCGATAGAGGTAATGATAAACCACCTGTTCATCACCGATAATCGCATCGGCTTTACCCATAGCAACCGCTTCAATCGCTTGTTTAAAACTGGGGGTTGGCAGCACATGGCAGTCAATTTTCTGCTGACGGATAAACTCTTCAGCATAGTCCTTCTCCGGCACAGCAAGGGTTTTACCTTTCAGATCACCAACCGTTTTAATGTCATTACAGGAGGCCTGAACAAAAATAGAAGCCGGCACCTGAAAGATCACCGGCGTAAATGTAAACTCTTTCGCCCGCTCCTTACTGTAGAACAGACAGGTGACTACATCGTACTGTCCGGCCAGCACCGCTTCACAGGCTTCCTTAAGCGGCATATGAAAAAATTCCGCCTTAACCCCGGCTTCTGTTGCCATCCAGGTCCCCAGCTCAACAGCCATCCCCATCGACTCGCCGTTCTCGCCGGTAAACTCAAAAGGAGGGTAATTCTGCGTGCTGGCGAAACGGATCGTTCCACCGTGTCCGTCCAGCCAGGCCCGTTCCTGAGGTGTTAAATCAACCGTTTGAGCTGAAGCAGCAAAAACAGCAAGCCAGGAAAAAAGAAAAATAAATGCCGAAATACCTTTGGAAGAAGATTTATCCATGGCGGGAAAATACCGTTTCGACCCGCCGGTCGTCGAGCGGGAATAGCCCGTTTTCCAAGGTTTGAAAATTCCGGCCAGAACTTCCATTGTCTGGAAAAACAAAGCCGAACGTTTCCAATCCTTGAAAACGCTTAACCGACATCGACAATGCTCGGCGTGTAATCGGCGGGCGGTTCGTAGCCGAGCAGCTTGATGCAGGTTCCGGCCAGACTGCTGATCCCCAGATCCTTTGCCGCCGAGAGCCGTGCGTTGGCCGTGCCGGACGGATCGTAAACGATTGCCGGAACCGGATTGAGCGAGTGGGCAGTTTTGGCGTTTGGCTGACCGTTCTTGCCGTATTTCACCGCGCCGGTTTTGTCGTGCTCATACATATCATCAGCGTTGCCGTGGTCGGCGCTGATCACCATGATACCATTGGCTTTTTCGACGGCGGCTTTGAGTTTTCCGAGGCTTTCATCGACCGCCTGAACAGCAATGGTGACAGCTGAAAAGATGCCGGTATGGCCGACCATATCCCCGTTGGGATAGTTGAGACGGATAAACTGATATTTGCCGCTCTCAATGGCTTTCACGACCGCAGCGGTAATTTCGTCGGCCTTCATGCGCGGTTTTTCTTCGAACGGGCAGATATCGGATTTGATTTCGATGTAGTCTTCAAGCGCATCATTGAATTTTTCGGCGCGGTTGCCATTGAAGAAATAGGTGACGTGACCATACTTCTGCGTTTCGCTGATCGCCAGCTGGTGAACGCCGGTCGCGGCGAGATATTCACCCATCGTGCGGTCGATGGCGGGCGGCGTGACGAGATAGTTTTTCGGAATGCCGAGGTCACCGTCGTACTGCATCATACCGGCATAATTCACCGTGGGCTTCGGGCCGCGGTCGAACTCTTTGAGATCGTCGGCCTCGAAGGCTTTCGTGATTTCGAGTGCGCGGTCACCGCGGAAATTAAAGAAAATCACGCTGTCGCCGTCCACAATCGAGCCGACGGCTTTACCGTTGCGGGCAATAACGCACGGAGGCAGATCCTGATCAAGGATGCCGGGCTTTTCG
>JBAYVX010000205.1:0-3453 GCA_041674365.1 Kiritimatiellales bacterium
CCGGACGTATGGTTGAACGCCGGTGGGTTTGATTATATTTTCGGTGACTTCTTCCGCCGCCCGCAGAAGAATGCGTTCGGCCGTCTGCCAATCCGAATAAAACCCGAGAGCGCCCGCGCCGCTTTGGCCATCATTTTTAATTCATTGTTGCCTCCCGGACGGTGGTGAAAATATCCGGTCATCCAAAGCATGATTCCAAAATAAAAAACCATCAGCACCGATAAGGCCACCAGTAAGGTTCCCAATGATCCTCCGGTAGGAACGGTTCCGAAGTTCATCCCTTGAAAACGTAAAATTAGCAGCAAGGTCAAAACCAGCAACGCAAAGACCAGCTGAATGAAGCGCCTGTTTTGAAGACTGGAACGGGTTCGGACAAATCGATGGCGTTTCATCGGAACTCCTTTGCTTTAACGCCCGCGCTGACGTGAGCGGCGGCTTTTTTATTCGGCTCCAGAAGGTCCAAAACCTGAGCGGCTGTTTCGCATCCCAGCAACGCGTGGCGGATTTTTTCATTAACCATCCGGCGCGCGATTTTTGCCAGTGCGCTCAGATATTCGTCGGAAAAGCCTTCCGGCGTGACCAGCAGGAAAACAAAACGCGACAAACTGCCGTCCTGACTGCCGAAATCGACTCCGCCGGGAAAGATGCCCATGCTGCCTGCTACACCAAAGAAGCCGGGCAGCGTGACGTGAGGAAATGCGGTTTCGCAGTCTACCGCCGTGGATTGTATGGCTTCTCGATAGAATGCCCGATGAAGAATCTCGTCTTTACTGCCAGGCGGCAACTGATTGTGATCAATCAAATTATTGATTAACCGGCTGAGAGCCTCTTCCCTGCTGGAAACCTGCATCTGCGGCTTGATTAAATCTCCCCAGAAGAGTTGCCGCAGGTTGACGTGACCTGCAGTCGGAGCGGAAAGCATAAACAGTGTGTTTTCAACCTGCTTTGCCACACAATCCGGCAAGGAGCCGGCAAAGTCTGCCGCCCAGCGCAGTGAGCTGGGCGCCCCCATGACCAGCAGGTCATCGGGTCGCAAATACTCGGCGATTCCGTCGGTGAAATCCGGATTGGTTGACTGATGGACAGACGCCTGAATTCCCAATAAATGAAGTGCCATCTTTTCCACTGCAAACCCGTCGACCGGGTCGGGGGATGAATCGGGCTGCCAATGAAACATCTCAAGAGAACATCCGGTACCGGTCGCGATTTCGCCGGCAATCCAGATTTGTTCGCACACATTCGGGCCGCCGCCAGTGGCGATAACCAGCCGACCGCCGGGTATTACGCTACCGGGCCGGATGAATACCGATGAACGTTTTAACTCACGGGCGAGCCGCAGCAGCCGCTGCATCATCTTCGGATCTTGAAACCACTCACAGATGATCAGATCGGCATTCTCCGTCACGGCAAGATATTGGATTTCGGCCAGCAGATCCGCCGAGTATGCACCGTCGCCCGCCCGCGCGGTCTCTGCCAAATGAATTCGCGTCGGCGGGCTTCCGGTGATCATATCCGCATAGCGGCGAATTTCCGGTTCAGAGGTCGTCGAGGCCGCGACGACCACGGTTATTTCATTCGCACAACGTTTCATGCCGTCTCTCTTTCTTTATGTTTTCACACGTCGCATGGCTTTCCGGTTGAAACAGCACCTCTTCAACACGCAGGCGGCAGGTTCCGTCCGGTAACGGCCACTCGATTTCCTGACCGACCCGGCTGCCCAGCAGAGCCATTCCCAACGGTGCTAAAACATTGACCCGGTCATCGGCTGTCTTTTGCTGATTAGGCCACGAAAGTGTAAAAACATATCGGTCGCCCATCTCCAGATCAAAAATCTGAACCTGTGAATCCATCGTGACCACGTCCGCCGGAATGTCTTTTGCTGTAACCAGCTGAGCGCGCTCCAGCTCTCGACGCAGTCGTTTGAAGGCCTCAGAGTCTACACCAGGATTGATGTACCGTTGTTCTTCAACCAGTTTGGTTAGCCGCGCATGATCCGGCCACGTCATGATGATGGTTTCTTCTTTCATATTTCCCCTTTTTTATTTTGTACGTTAGACCCAACGGCTCCTGACGCGTTTTTTTAATCTGCCGGTCCGCGCGATACGCGCACGCCGACGATGGTTTTTGAATATTTGTATAAGGGTCGGAAATAGCCGCGGGATCTTCGTTCCTTGATCCGGAAATAACCGTTTGGAATTGAATATCTGCTGCTCCGAAATCGCCTGTTTATATTTTAAAAGCATATTGTGCATCACTTGCTCCTTCGACTCCTTGTGACGGGGTTGTTAATCATCGTATTGCTTCGCTGCCTCCGGCTGAAAACTGAACTGTACAATCCGGGTTCTGCGAGGACCTTCCGGGGACTCCCAGTCAATTGTATCGCCGACAGAAAACCCGAGCAGAGCAATTCCGAGCTCGGACAGGACGGACAGTTTTCCGCACTGCGGGTTTGCCTCTCCGGGAAACACCAGCGTACATTTTGTACGCTCACCTGTGGAGGTGTCGGTCAGCAGGGCACAGGTGTTCATCGTGAACACATAGCGGGGAATCGCATTCGAAGCGACTATTTCGGCCCGGTTCAACTCGGCTTCCAATGCATCCAAAAGGGTGGACGGCTGAAAATCGATATTTCTGCCTGCTCTCACCAAATCCTGCAAGTGCATGTAGTCGGAAAAAGTAAGCGTAATTTTTCTGGATTTCACATTGTTTTTCATGGTCAGCACCTCCTTTAACGACGGGGGTATATGCACCAAGTGTGCCGAAAAGAAACCGTTGGTTTCGCGGCACCGGAAACCGGTCGGGAAAAAAATTCAAATCCTCATAACCAATTTATAAAAAGATGGTTACATAATATTTTATTTATCGGTGGGGAATGAGCCGTTTGAATTTCAAGCACATTAGGATCCCCGCAAACTGCGTAAAATTTCCGCAGTCGAAGAAAAATGCCGCAGATGAAAAGCGATCCACCGCAGATTAACCTTGTGGTGGAAGGTCTTCGCAGTTTTTTTGATCTTAAAACAGCAGGATCCCGGCAAGAGCCGAACCGCAAACGAGGAAAACCGGACCGATTTTCCATTTAACGATCAGCCCGATGCAGACCGCCGTGATGAGGACGGCTTTCCAGTCGACGAGCGCCACGCGCCCGATTTCCCACGCGGCAGAGGCGATCAGTCCTACCACGGCCGGGCGCAGTCCCTTGAAAACCGCCTGCGCCCCCGGACGTTCATAGAAGTGCAGAAAGAAAAGTGCCACGAGCGTCATGAGAATCATGCCGGGCAGCGAGACAGCCAGCGTGGCTGCAAGCGCCCCGGGCACCCCGCCGGTCTGGTAGCCGATAAACGTCGCCATATTGATCGCGATCGGCCCCGGCGTGCTTTGAGAGATTGCGATGAAATCGGCAAACCGTTCCATTGTCATCCATCCGTGCCGCTCGATCTCCTGTTGCAGGAAGGA
>JBAYVX010000206.1:0-3449 GCA_041674365.1 Kiritimatiellales bacterium
CGGGCCGCAAACGGGTTAAGTTTGAAACCGGATTCGGTAAAAAAACAAAAATGGGTGTGCGCGATATGCTCCTTTTTTCGCGCGAAATGGCCGATCTACTCTCTTCCGGTATGACCCTTGGCCGGACGCTGCACACGTTGGCGCAGCGAAAAGGCGACGATGGCAAAGCGCAAATTATCCGCCGACTGCGCGACGAAGTGGTTCAAGGAAGCTCTCTTTCCGACGCGCTCCGGATTTATCCCGATACCTTTCCACAGCTCTACATCAGCATGGTTCGCGCCGGTGAGGCCTCCGGAGCGCTGGCCGAATCGCTGGAAGGGCTTTGCCATCATTACGAACGTGTTCAGGAAGCACGCAGCAAGGTCATCACTGCTATGATCTACCCGGCCATCGTATTGGCGATCGGCTTGATCTCCGTTGTCGGTCTAATGGTCTTCATCGTACCGCGTTTTGCACCGATCTTCGACGAACTTGGCGGTACCCTGCCCCTGCCCACCCGCATTCTGATGGGATTCAGCGATGTTCTGATCAAATATGGCTGGCTGGTTCTGATTCTGTCGGTTGCCGGAACACTCGCCATGCGCCAGTGGTTGAAAACTCCGGCGGGACGATTCTGGTGGCATGCCCGTCAGCTCAAATGGCCCGTCATTCGCCAGATCATCACAGCCAACGCGTTTGGCCATTTTGCCCGTACACTCGAAACCCTGATCCGCAACGGCGTGCCTATTCTGAAGGCGCTCACTATCGCGGAAGAAACCGTCGGAAACGACGTCATCGCCAAAGAAATCGCCGCCGCCCGCACCCGCGTTACCGACGGCTCCAGCATCGCCGGCCCGCTGGCCGCCGGAAAAATATTTCCGGAACTGCTTACCGACATGCTCGCCGTCGGCGAAGAAACCGGCGACCTGCCCGGCGCGCTGAAAAACATTGCGCGGCGCTACGACACCGAACTCGATTTCAGCATCAAAGTGCTCACCACCGTCATGGAGCCGGTGCTGATTCTCGGCATCGCTATCATCATCGGATTTGTAGCCGTTAGTATGCTGATGGCTGTGTTCAACCTGACCAGCGGTCTTGGTGTTTAAAAAAGAAGGAGACTCCAATGAGAAATCTGAAATCGAAAATCATCAATCGGCAATCACGCAGCGGGTTCACCCTGATTGAAATCATGCTCGTGATCGTTATTATCGGCATTATCGTCGGCATTGCCGTTCCGAAGATTACCGGTAAGGTTGGTAAAGCCAACAATGTTGCAGCGCAGGCCAGTTTAAAGGCGCTGGAAGCGGCCATCCAGAGCTATGAAATGGACAATTTGGTTTTGCCGTCCGGCCTGAGCGATTTGACTGTGCAGAAAAACAATAACGGCCCGTATGTGAAACCCAGTGAACTCAATGATCCATGGGGCAATCCGTTTGTCTATGCCAAACCAGGCTCGCACGGCATCGGGTTTGATCTCTCCTGCAAATCACCGGAAGGCAAAGAGTTTAACAACTGGGAGTAGGGAGCAAAGGATGAATTATGAAGTATGAAATTATGAAAAAGCCAAATTCATCTTTCATCTTTCATCTTTCATCTTTCTCTTCCGGGTTCACCCTCATCGAAATCATGCTGGTGGTGGTGATTATTCTGATTGCCGCGGGAATCACGGTTCCGAAATTCAAAGGCACGTTTAAATCCACGCAAATGACCGACGCCACCCGCTCGACGGTACGAATCGCGCGCTATGCGCGCAGCCTTGCAATTCTTAAGCAGGAAACCTGTACGCTCAGTTTTGAAAGTAACCGGCTGAATCTGGTGTGCGGAACCAACACGACTGCACCGGAAGCTTCCCGAAAACTTCCGGAAGACATCCAAATCAGCTCGTTTGAAAATCTTGCTGACGAAAACAGAGATTCCGAAGGAACCCGCAGAGTTCAATTCTACCCGGTTGGTATGAATGACGGGTTTAAAGTTACACTGAACGATGGCGGCGATCGCCGTTCAACGGTCGTCTGCAATCCAATCTCCGGAAAAATAACCGTCGTGGAGGAAGGCCGGTGAGTATTTATGATTTTAGATTGCCGATTGGGGATTGGGGATTGGGGAAAAGACCTAATGGTAAGTGGGAAAAACACAATCAGAAATCGAAAATCGAAAATCGAAAATTTTCCAGCGGCCTGACGCTGATTGAAGTGATGTTGGCGGTGGTCATCCTTGGCATTGGTTCGGGGGTGCTGTTGTTGGCGACGGCGCGCTGCCTGGCCGTGACCGCAAAGTCTCAGCGCTACAGCACGGCTCAGCGTCTGATCCAGCAGGTCGGGGCTGAACATCCGCTCACCCGGTCTTCCGAAATTAAGACCGGTACTGAATCCGGACGGTTTGATGACGAAGAAAACTATCGCTGGGAGCGCGAGATCACACAGCCGGACGAAGAAAACCGCAAGGGGCTTTATCTCGTTCGCACCCGCGTCAGCTGGTCTGACCGCGGCCGCGACAGTTTCGAGGAATCCACCGTCTGGCACTTCATTAAGCCGGAGGAGGAACTGTGAAGAATCCTTTTGGAGTGCGCAGGCTTGCCTGCGCTTTAAACACCGAAGCGCGCTTCGGGAATTTTGCGGAGCAAGCTCCTCAGGAAAAAGCGGCAGCAAGCTGCCGCACTCCAAAGTGTTGCTGCGGCTTCACTCTCCTGGAAGTGATGATCGCGATCGTGATTCTGGCGATCGCGATGACGGTGGCGTTCCAAACCTTTTCTGCGGTGACCCGCGCATGGACCGGTGCCCGCGCAGTGATGGATAAGGTACACCATGGCGATTTTGTACTCGGTCAGTTATCCTCGTCACTGCGTTCCATGGCCTTTTTTGATACAAAACCGGAAGCGTACGCTTTCCGGATTAAAAACAATCCGTCTGGATACGGTGAGCATACCATCAGCTGGGTGACCGGCAGCGGCGCATTTATTCCCCCAGGCGAAATCTTCACGCATGGTCTGCACCGGATTGAAGTCGGCGGTGGTGAAGATGAGGATGGCGTGGAGGGTCTGGTTGTTACGGTTTGGCCCTATCTGGCCGATGAAGAAAAAGTGGAGAAGAAGAGCTGGTTCGTCAGCGAAAACATCAAAGGACTGAGCTGTAAAATCTATGACGCGAAAGAAGGCGAAGAACGCTGGACGGATTCATGGGAATACAGCAATGCCATTCCCGGCCTGATTGAAATCACACTCTATGCCGACCCGGTTAAAGAGTACGGCGACCCGGTTGAATTCCGCCAGTTGATTGAAATTCCGCTCGGCCCGCCCGTTACCAATGTCGTCGAAGAGGCTCGGTAAAATGAAAGACATTTTAGATTTACGATTTATGATTCGTGATTGCTGGGGGAAGCCTCTGTACACGAAAGGCTTTTTTAATCATCAATCCACAATCGCCAATCCAAAATCCGGTAGCGCGCTGGTGGTGGTGCTGTGGATTCTCATC
>JBAYVX010000207.1:0-3427 GCA_041674365.1 Kiritimatiellales bacterium
GGCTTTCGCCCTGTTGGACGGCGAGGGCGCGGCGGCGTTCGTCAAGATCACGCTGGGCGGCTTCGAGCGCATCGCCGGTTCCGCTCTGCTCGGCGCGCAGCGCCTCGTGCAACCGGCGTTTATCGGCTAGCGTTTTTTCCAAGGTTTGGATATCGCCCCGCAACTGTTCGCGCAGATGGTGGCGTCCGAGCGGGTTGGCTTCGCCGTCTTCCGGTTTCCAGAACTCGGCCGCGCCTTCGGCGCTCAGAATCTCTCCGTGTTGTGTCACAAACACAGAACCGGCGGGCAGGGTGAGCGGGATGGCCTGGAGATTTTCAGCGACGACGATGTTAGCAAGCAGGCGTGCGGCCAGCGGGCGGATTTCCTCCGCGCAGGAAATTTTTTCGAGCAGGGAGTTTTCGACGGCCTGTCCTGAGTTTTGTCGAAGGGCGGCCGGCGTATCGCCTTCGGCTGCGAGCAATCGCACGGCACCCTGCTTGCCTTCGGCCAGCAGGGTTAGAACATTGCGGGCTCCGGCACGGGTGCGGACGACGAGTGCGTCCATCCACGGGCGAAGCACGGCTTCGAGCGCGGTTTCGTAACCGGGTGCAGCGGTGAGCTGTTCGGCCAGCGGACCGATGACGTTTTCGTCGCTGGAGTCGAGCAGATGTTGCGCACCGGCAGGGAAGCCTTCCTTACGCGCTTCGAAGACCATTTCGAGGCGGGCGTTCTTATCGGCCAGCTGGCGCTGGAGTTCGGAAATCTCTTTTTCCAATGCCTGGATTTTTTCGGCGGCAGACGAGCGGCGGTCGCGCAGTTCATCCATCGCTTCCTGTTGGGCGGCCACGGCATCTTTGAGCTCTTCAGCCATCGCGGCCATCTGTTCGCTGCGTTCCTGATAGGAGGCCAGCGCCCGCTCCAGACTGTTCTTTTCAGAGGCAAGCTGCTCTTTGCGGATCACGCCGGCGCGTTCTTTGGCGTCGATTTCAGAAAGTTCATTCTGCAGGCGGCCGATCCGGCTGTCGAGCGTCATGGATTCGTTACGCAGTTGATTAAGCGCTTCGCGGCTCGACTGAACCTGTGCTTCGGTTTCGCGCTGGCGGGTCGTGGCGGTTTCGAGTTCCACTTTAGCCTTTACCCGTTCGGCTTCGGCGGACTGCATCATTTGCACGACTTCGTCGAGCGAGGCGCGGTGCTGAGTCCGGCGGCTCTGAGCTTCTTCAGATTCTTTAGTGTTTTGCTGAGCGAGCGTTTCGAGTTCCGTGACGCGCTCGGTGTTGGTGCGGATGGTGTGCTGGGCGCGTTCGAGTTCATTCTTCACGCGCATCGCATCATCCATGGCTGTGCCGATAGCGTTTTCAAGCTGCTGAAGTTCGGTGCGCAGGGCGTCGGTTTCGCCGTTGGCGGCTTCAATGCGCCGATGGGTATCGTCCACTTTGAGGCGGGAGGCTTCAAGCTGGGCGCGGATTTCCTCAATGCGGGTGTTCAGCTGTTTGAGACGGTGGCGCGCGGAATAAATGTCGAGCCCGCGAAGTTCTTCCTGAAGGATTTTATAACGCTGGGCTTTACCGGCCTGCCGCTGGAGCGAGATGATCTGCCGTTTGACTTCGCGGATGACGTCAGCGAGACGCAAGAGGTTGGCTTCGGTTTGTTCCAGCTTGCGCAGGGCTTCCTGCTTGTCGGTTTTATATTTCGTGATGCCGGAGGCTTCTTCGAAAACGGCGCGACGGTCATCGGGGCGCGAGGAGAGGACACGGTCGATTTTCCCCTGTTCCATGACGGAATAGGCGTCGGTGCCGATCCCGGTGTCCATAAAGAGGCGCTGGATATCTTTGCGGCGGCAGGCCTTTTTATTGATGAAATAATCGCTTTCGCCGGAACGGAAGACGCGTCGGGTGATGCTCACTTCATTCAGGCCGAGATCAAGCTCCTTTTCGCAGTCGCCGAGAGTCAGGGTGACTTCCGCCATACCGAGCGGCTTATGGTTATCTGTTCCGTTGAAAATACAGTCTTCCATAGAAGAGCCGCGGATAGCGGTGGGGCGGGATTCGCCGAGTACCCAGCGGATTGAGTCCGAGACGTTACTTTTTCCGCAGCCGTTTGGCCCGACGATGGCCGTCATGCCCGGTTCGAATTCCAGACGGGTTTTTTCCGCGAAACTTTTAAACCCAATGATCTCTAAGGTTTTCAGATACATTTAAACTTGATAGCACGCGGAGCCTGTCGGGCGCAATATCGCAGGCTTTTATAAAGTCATTTTTCCAAGGTTTGGAAAAATCTTGATTCAGCGGCTTAAATATCCTTTTATCCGAAAAAGCGGATGAAAGGACTATGAGCGAAATCAACATTCTTGAAGTGTTCAAAGCTCTCGGCGACGAAGCCCGATTGCGGATTCTGCGTGCCGTGGAGATTGCCGAGCTGTCCGTTGCGGAAATTGTGGAGGCGCTCAAAATGCCTCAGTCGTCAGTGAGCCGTCACCTGAAACCGTTGCGCGACAGCGGCTTGCTCGATACCCGGCGTGAAGGAACCTCAGTCTATTACCGGCTTGGCCCGGGTTTCAAAGACGCTATTTTCGCACAGCTGATGAGAGAGAAGCTTGCTGAGTTGCGCGGAGCGAGCCGCGATCGCGCGGCGGTCGACCGTGCGATTGAGCAACGCCGCCGGGAAAGCATCAAATTTTTCGATGAAATCGCCGGACGCTACGGGTCGCTTACACAACCGGGCGGCGGCTGGCAGGCGATGGCTGCGGCGATGGCCGCCGGATTTACCGCGCAGACGGTGGCCGACATCGGTTGCGGCGAAGGCGATCTGACTCTGCTGCTGGCTCGGTTTGTAAAACGGGTAGTCGCCGTTGATCTGTCTGCCCAAATGTTGCGTGTCGTGCAGGAGCGTTCGGCGGAAGCGGGTGTGGCTCGGCGCGTGACGGTTGAAAAGGGTGATTTGGAAAAACTGCCGTTGGAACCGGACAGCATGGATGCGGTATTTGTCAGCCAGGTTCTGCACCACGCCGCGCGGCCGGAAAAAGCGCTGGCTGAAGCCGCGCGGATTATGAAACCGGGCGGACGGTTGATCCTGCTGGATCTCGCCCACCATGATCAGGAATGGGTGCGCAGTGAATGGGCCGACCAGTGGCTCGGATTCGACGAGCGCGAACTGCGCAGCTGGCTGGCTGAGACCGGACTGAAACTGGAAGTTTTCCAAACCTTGGAAGGGCCGGAGCCCGCCTTTTCCGTATTAATGATTGTTGCAACTAAAGAAGAGAAGAAACGGAGCAAATAGACATGGCGAAAAAATTGATTTCAAAGAAGCAGGATTACCGTATCAAGGATCTTTCTCTGGCGCCGTTCGGCCGCAAGGAAATGGAGCTGGCGGAATATGAAATGCCGGGTCTGATGGCGTTGCGCGAGAAATATGGCAAAGAAAAGCCGCTCAAAGGCGCCCGTATTAC
>JBAYVX010000208.1:0-3412 GCA_041674365.1 Kiritimatiellales bacterium
GGCAGCGTCGTCGGTGAAAAAATTACCCGTCTCATCGAACGTTGCACCGCTGAAAAACTCCCCTGTGTCCTGGTTTGCGCCTCCGGTGGCGCCCGCATGTACGAGGGACTCTACAGCCTCATGCAAATGGCCAAAACCAGTGCTGCGCTCGCCCGTCACGCCAAAGCCGGCCTGCCGTACATTCCCGTCCTGACGCATCCGACCATGGCTGGCGTCATGGCCAGCTTTGCCACGCTCGGCGACGTTATCGTCGCTGAGCCCGGCGCGCTGATTGGTTTCGCCGGCCCGCGCGTCATCAAAGAAACCACCCAGCAGGATCTGCCCGAAGGCTTCCAGCGTGCCGAGTTTCTTGAAAAACACGGCCTCATCGACATGGTCGTTCCGCGCCCGCAGCTTAAAGCTCGTATTGCTCTGGTTCTCGACTACATGGACAGCAATGTTCAATAACCAATGCTCAATGAACAACAATCCTAAATACGATCTTGAAGACCGGCTGATCGATTTTTCAGTTATGGTTTTAGGCGTTGCGGAAAAATTACCAAAAAACACAGCAGGGAACCATGTGGCAGGACAGCTTGTTCGTTCCGGCACCTCGCCAGCGGCCAACTATGGTGAAGTGCAGGGAGCCGAATCACGGAAAGATTTTATTCACAAATTCGGGATTGTGCTCAAAGAACTGAAAGAATCCCGGGTATGGCTTAAGATCATTCAGCGCAAAAAATATTTGAGTTCAGATGACCTTGATCCCGTCCTGAACGAATGCTGTGAGTTGATTCAGATCAGCGGAAAAAGCATTTCGACTGCCCGCAAGAATGAGCCTTGAGCATCAAAAGTTGAACATTGCACATTGAATATTGAACATTGCATCCTTGTCTCCGAATTGAGCATTGGAAATTGAACATTGAATATTGAACATTCTCTCTCGTCTCTGTTTGCCCGCACCGCATACGGCATCAAACCCGGCCTTGAGGTCACGGTTGCGCTGCTCGAAAAACTCGGCAATCCGCACAAAAACCTCAAATTCATTCACGTCGCCGGAACTAACGGCAAAGGATCCGTTTGCGCCATGATTGAATCGGTGCTGCGCGCCTCCGGCTTCAAAACCGGCCTCTACACCTCGCCGCACCTCTTCCGCTTCAACGAACGCTTCCGCATCAGCGGACGCGAAATTTCCGATCCCGATCTCGAGCAGCTCATCGCCGACGTCGAAACTGCCGCACAAACCCTGACGACCCGCCCGCCCACCTTTTTTGAAATCTCGACGGCCATGGCCTTTGAATACTTCAAGCGCGGAAAAGTCGATTACGCCGTCATCGAAACCGGGATGGGCGGACGCTGGGACGCTACCAACGTCATCCAGCCCGTTCTTTCTGTCATCACCCGCATCGACTTTGACCATCAGGAATATCTCGGCTCCGACATCGAAAAAATCGCCGCGGAAAAAGCCGGCATCATCAAACCCGGCGTGCCGGTTATTTGCGGGCCGATGTCCGTCGAAGCCGAAGCCGTCATCTATAAAGAGGCCCGCGAGAAAAAAGTTCCCATCCTTGGAAGCGAAGAAGCCGTATTTTTCCAAACCTTGGAAAGCCGTCGCGACGACCAGCTTCTTAACATCGAGGCCAGCGGCAATGAATACAACAATATCCGCCTGCCGCTCGCCGGAAGCTTTCAGATGGAAAACTGCGGCATTGCTGTCGCTGCCCTCGAAGACCTTGCCGACATCGAAGGAATCCGCCTCCAGATGAAAAGAGGGCTCGAAGCCGTCAAATGGCCGGGTCGCTTCCAGCTCCTTCAGCAGAAGCCGCCGATCCTTTACGACGGCGCCCATAATCCGTCCGGTGCCCGCGCGCTTTTCCAAACCTTGGAAGAAACGTTTCCAAGGTTTGGAAACGGCTTCCTCTTCAGCTTCATGAAGGACAAAGACGTCGAAGGAATCCTGACGGTACTGAAGCCCGCCGTTGAAAAGGCCTGGGCGTTTACACTGCCCGGCGATCGCGCCATGAAGGCCGAAGAAATTTCCGCGATCGGCGCGAAGATCCGAATGGACATCCAGCCGGTCTCGGGAATACAACCTGCACTCGACTGGCTGGAAGCCGGTAAAAAGCGGCTCGTTTGTTTTACCGGGTCGCTGTATCTTCCCGAAGAACTTAAAAAACACGGATTTTTTAAATGAATGAAAAACTGCATATCGCCATCGCCTGCGGCGGCACCGGCGGACACATTTTTCCCGGACTCGCCACCGCCCGCGTTCTGAGAAACCGCGGACACCACGTCACCCTTTGGCTCGCCGGTAAGGACGGCGAAAACACGGCGCTTCAGGGCTGGGAAGGAAAGATCGTCACCATCCCTTCCGAAGGTTTTCAGTTCGGCGTGTTCCGTTCCGTGCTGACTGCGTTGCGCATTGCCCGCGCGGTTTTCCGCTGCTGGCGCATCATGCTTCGTCACCGGCCTGACATTGTGCTCGCCATGGTCAGCTACGCATCCATCGGTCCGTGCCTCGCCGCCCGCCTGCGCGGCATTCCCTACATTCTGCACGAAGCCAACGCCGTACCGGGCAGGGCAGTCAAACTGCTCGCCAGAAAAGCGTGCGCCATTGCCATCTGCTTTGAGGAAACCCGCTATCATCTCAAAGGGATGAATGCTGTTTCCGCCGGAATGCCGCTTCGTCCAGAGATTCAGGGGACAGGAATCAGGAATCAGGAGTCAGGACTTCATTTGCTTGTAATGGGGGGAAGTTTAGGAGCCCATGCAATTAACGAAATGGTTTCCGAAGCAGTTTGCGCGCTGAAGAATCCTGCTTTGAGCGTCACGCATTTAACCGGCACTGCCGACGAAGAAACGGTTTCTGAGCGTTACCGCGCCGCCGGAGTGAACGCCGAAGTTCGCGCCTTCACGCACGATATGGTTTCGCTCTACGAAAAAGCCACGCTGGCCATCTGTCGGTGCGGTGCTTCAACCTGTGCCGAACTCGGCGTTTTCTCTCTGCCCGCACTGCTGATTCCCTATCCGCACGCCGCCAGCGACCACCAAACGGCCAACGCCCGCGCACTCGAAAAATTCGGAGCGGCTGATGTAATTCAGCAGAGCGATCTGACTGTCGATTGGCTCAGAGGTTATCTCGCCGAGCAGATCAACAATCCGGCCCGGCTCGAAAAAATGCGCGCCCGCTCTGCCGCGCGCAAGGTTCCTCTGAACGCGGCCGAAATCCTTGCCGGGGTGGTGGAAGAATGCGGACGCAAATAGATCAGCTTCTTTCCGCCCCGCGCCGCATCCACATGATCGGTATCGGCGGCATCGGCATGGCGGGTCTGGCCTTTCTGCTCAGAGAGCGCGGACATCTTGTTTCCGGTTCGGATGAACAGGAAAACCGCCAGACCGCTTGGCTCCGCAGTAAAGGAATTTTAATTCAACC
>JBAYVX010000209.1:0-3409 GCA_041674365.1 Kiritimatiellales bacterium
AGCCGCGTAGTCCGCCGCTATTTTCCAATCCTTTGGAAGCCTGTCGTACGCGAATAGCCGTCCATAAAAGGCATTGTATTTTCGTGGCAGCCAGTAAAAATTATCGCGCAGGCTTAAAAACTCCGCCTGCCTCACGCCGCGCTCCTTCCTTCCGCCCTGCTCGATTTCCTTCAGCGCCGTCTCGACGGCGTCTTCCATCTTCATGCTCGTGAAATAGAGGCTGGGTTTTTCTTTTTCCTTCTTATGTTTCCTCCGGCATTCCTCGAGTGCCGGAACGGCGTTCGTATCGCCAATGTGCCCCAGGGCTTGCGCGGCACAGACCACGTCCTCCATTGTCCATCCGTTTTCCGTGTCCTGCTTATACGTCGGAGCATTGACCATGCCGATTTCGTCCAATGGCGCTTCGAGGATTTTCACCAGGGCGCCGATGGCTTGCATACTTCCCAGCCAGCCCAGCGAAATAATTACGTTCTGCCGCACGAAGCGATCGGGGTTTTTCAGGGCCTGGACGAGGAAATCGACGGCTCTGACGTCGCCAATGAGCCCCAGCGCTTCCGCGACGCGTCTCTTGACCCGAATGTCCTGCGTCTTTTCGGCCAGGGCAAGCAGGGCGGGAACCGCTTCTTGGGCCTGCATCCAGCCCAAGGCATAGATGGCATTGCGGCGCACGGGGTATTCCTTGTCTTCCAGAGCCTTCACCAAGGCTGGAATCGCCTGACGGTTGCCCATCCTTCCCAGTTCCATCGCCGCCTCTTCCCTTGCGAAGGCCTCTGGAGATTTCAAAGCCTCGATCAGGCCCGGCGCCGCCTTTGCGTCACGCTCCTTTTCCTCGGCAGCTTTGCGCCTTTCAGCATCCATAATTTTCGGTGCAAGCGCCTCTTCAATGCTCGCCACTTCCCTTTCCACCGGAGCCAGGGCGCTGGCGGGCAAAAACTGCTCGCGAAAGGCCTCCATCTGTTTTTTATAGGACTCCAACGCGGCCTTGTTTCTTCTGATGGAAAGATCGCGCACGGGCTCTTTTTCCAACTCCGTAATGGACATTTTCGCGATCGCGTCGATTTTTTTCTGCTTGGCCTGGGCGTATTCCCGCGCAATCTTGGCGCGCAGCCGTTCGATGTTCTTCCGCGCGTCCGAAAGTCTTTGCGAGCTTTGGGCATCAGCAAATGGCGCAAGCCGGTCGGCCCGGATTTGGAGGCTATCGAGCGCCTCTTCCGAAAGATCGAATGCTTCTGTAAGGATGCCCGTGAAGATGGTGAGTCTTTCTTCGTCGTGCGTCCAATCCATTATTTTTTCCCGGCGCAGCACCCTTGATTTCACCTCCTCGCTCACGTTGGTTTCCGTGCCGGCTACCTTTGCGGCCGGCGCCGTGACCCACCCTATGCTGTTGAGGAGCAGTTTCTCGTCGATCGCCGGCATCGGATACGGCGTATTCTGATCTTGATCCAGTCCGATCCATGGTCCGAGAAAGACAACCCGGCCCTTGCCGGCCTGGCCGCAGGCGATGACGATGTCGCCATTGGTGTTGCGAGCGAGGACTTCGCCTTCCGGGCCCAATCGCAACACGGCGTGGTCCGTGGCGGGAGTGTTAAATTCCGGCGGTAGTCCCAAGACAACGGGATGATTGGTGAGCGTGATGCCGATTCCTTCCAAGTTCACCTTGTTGTCAGCCCAGGCGATTTCCGGAAAGAGCGGCCGTATCCCGCTCCTTCCCGCCCAGCCGCACCGGAACATGGAGAATATCGCTCCGCCACCGCGGTTGCGCACGAACTCCACGACTTGCATACGGGCGTTCAAGTCCAGCCAGTCGTAGCTATTCCATCCGCCCCCGAAAAACAACACATCATAATCGTAAATCCTGCCTTCGGATGCATCAGCCGCGCCAAACGTATCCGTTTCGTGGCCTGCCGCATTCAAGGCCTTGGACAATTCATTCAACGCGACCGAACCTTTATCCTTGAACAACCCCACCTTCAAAGCGGATGCCTCCCACGTCCATAACGCCATGCAAATCAATAATCCCTGACCCATTGTTTGCAGAAATCGTTTTGTACTCATCTGTGCGAACTTTCCCCGGTTGACTTGCGATTTAATCCACTTCGATCACGCTATAACACCGGACCAATCCGGCCGGCACCTCAATAACCGAACCGACGCCCTCTTTTCGGACGACCAGCTTCCTCTCACCGGCCAATTCAGGGGAACGCAGAACGGCCTGCCGGCAATCTCTTCGTATCCGTATCAGCATGGTCTCCCGGCCGCCAGGTAAGGTATCCGCCCGCGGGAACCGGAGCGGCGCGGGAATGGGAACCGTCTGACCGCTGTCTCGCAACGTTCCCGCGGCATTGACGATATGAATAACCGCGCGCGTGCCATGGGAAAACATGCCGGTAATAAAGCCTTCGGGAAGTCCCTCGGTGGTTAACGGCAAATCTGGAACCAAGGATTTAACCGCCGCCTGCATTACCCGTTTCACCGGCAAGTTCATGCCGAAGTCTATCTCGGCGAAGCGCCGGCCGCCCCCAGTAGCATTTTCATCACAGGTTTCAATGCGTTTGTGACGGTTGACGCAAACGATCCGGCCCGGTTGACCCGCGAAAACGATGACTTCGCCTTGGCCATAACGGTGACGGAATACCGCCGGATGTTCCCCGCCCGCCAGCTTCATCAGCGTTTTCGCGCTCGCGTGCAATCGGAAAATCGCCGCCGGTGTCCGCGCACAACGGCAGGTTGCGCCCGGCCATTCGCCCTGGCCGGTCCCCATCCATGCCGGAGATTTCCGCAGAACTCCACGATATTCCGCGCCGACCAAATCGTGGAATGGATATTGTTTCCGCCAGGCGCCGGAGGCATTCTTCAATCCGGACTGGTGGGTGATGATCAGTTTCCCGCCTTGGCGCGCGAAGGCCTTCAAGGAAGCGATGGCTTTATCGGACAGGCAGACCGTGTTAGGGACAATGACCAGCCGGAAGCGATCGAAATAACGGCGTTCTTCCAGGTCGTTTTCGCCGAACGTGTCGAACGGCATGTTAGCCAGCGCCAGTACTTCGCACCAGCCCGCCCAGCAGTCGGTCGAAGCCGGATCGCTCATGCGGATGGAATCCGGAGGGGCATGCTTATCGGAATGCAGCCAGACCGTTCTGGCTGAGAACAGCACGCCAATTTCCGCGATGGATGCGCGGCACTCGTAAAGCCGGGGATGTTGTTCCTCAAAAGCAAAAGGGCGGGCAAGCATGGAGGTCTCTTTTCTGAAATCCATCTTCCAATGCGTGCCCCAGTAGTTCTGCCCCCAGGTTTTTGTCATGGCCCAGCAGAACAGGTTTTCCTCGGCATTGTAGGGGTAAAACAGGCACATGGGCGGCACCCCGTTGCGGCGTGCCAGAGCGCTGCGCTGGGAAGATTCCGCGCCGAT
>JBAYVX010000210.1:0-3401 GCA_041674365.1 Kiritimatiellales bacterium
AGCTGCATGTCTTCGAAGGCCAAGCCGACCCCATCGTCCGCCAAGCCATGGAAGTTGCTCTGCATACCAACGTCGGCTTGATCAAGGACATTGCAATTGAACATTGCGGCACTCTCCAGAATTATGTGCAGACCACCATCAAAGCCAACCCCTTTGATCTTCATGCGCAGCAGAAGGGCATGCAAGAATATCTGGAAGGCGCAGGGTTCGATAAAGCAAAGAACCGCGCACGCCTCATCACCCGTGACCAGAACAACAAGCTCGTCGGCTCCATGAACGAAGCACGCCACAAATCCGTAGGCGGGGAAGAGTATCGCTGGAGCACCTCACGTGATGCGCGTGTGCGTTCCAAACATGCGATGCTTGACGGTAAGATTTTCCGTTGGGACTCTCCGCCGTCCGAAGGACATCCAGGCCAAGCCATCCAATGCCGTTGCACGGCGAAGCTGATCTTCCGTGAACCGGCTGAGAAGTCCAAACCCACTGCGCAGATTGCGAAAGAACTGCCGAAGCCTAAACCGAAGTTTCCGGTTAACGTTCCGGTTCCGAACCAAGTGGATATCACTAAACCTCTGATCAATCAACGGGTCGCTAATCTTTCCAAAGCGAAAGAAGGCGCTGTGCAAGTTCAATATGTTGCTCCGGACAAACTCGAACGCCATGCTATTCGTGAGTATCAGAATGGTGTATACAACAGCGACGTAGGAGGCTATTTCACAATTCAACGTTTCCTTCGTGAAGGGGAGATCTCCAAGTGGATGCAGGAAAGCGGAGTCACCAAGCCCAGAGTCGCCAAGCTCGTTGAAGCCATTGACACAGGGATTGCTAAGTCCAAACTTGCAAGTGACGCAACGGTGTATCGGGGTGTGCATGATGCGAATAGCATATTCAAAGGCAAGCAGCTTTCTGAAGTACGGGTCGGTGACACTTTCGTTGATAAGGGATTCTTAAGCACTACTACGGATCTCAAAACGGTTGAGCGTTTCACCAATTCAACCAACTATGGAGACGCTCCAGCTCTGTTCAATTTTGAATTGAAGAAAGGGCAGTCCGGTTTCTTGATGAACGTGGTGGACGGGGATGTGCTTGAAAAAGAACTGCTGCTTCCACGCAACAGCGAATACCGCGTCACTGCCATAAAAGGAAACAAACTGACGGTTGAATTGGTGAAGGAAGCTCCGATTAAAGACGCTGCCCCGTTACAAGCCGACTTTGACACCGCTGCCCCAAGTCGTCCTGTGCATTATAAGAAAGGAAAGAAACAATGAGCCGTTTTAATGACATCGTCGAAGTCAGCCGCCGACGCAAGGTTGACAACAACGGATTCGTATCCGTTCCTGCAGTGATCACACGTGTCGGTATCCAACAGTACCGTAAAGACCAATTGGGAATTCCAGGAGTAACCGGAACCGAACTGGTCAACGTGTTCCGTGGGGCTGATACTGTTTTTCACAAGGACACAATCGAATCGTTCAAACACCTGCCTGTAACGGACGGCCATCCTCCAGAAGGCGTAAAGCCCACTAATGCTAAGTGGGTTCAGGGCGGGCACATCGGAGAAGATGTGGCGGCGTTGAATGATTCGGATTTGGGTTCTACACTTTATCTGACGGATGAAGGATTTATCACCCGTTCAAAGGGTGCGCAGACTTCCGCCGGATATGATGCCAACATCATCAAAGCAGATGGTGAGCATGCGGGAGTCAAGTATGAGTATAAGTTTGATGGTGCGATGATCGGAAACCACCTCGCTCTGGTAGACAGAGCACGTTGTGGGAATGATTGTCGCGTTTTGGATGAAGGAACGAAAGAAGGAGAAGATAAGATGGATGCCAAAGAAGTAAAGCAGATCGTTGAAGATGCGATCGCAGTTCACGCCGCTGCCCAGACTGGCGTTATCACGAAGACAATCCAAGATGCTCTCAAAGCACATCAGGATTCAGTCGATTCGAAAACAGCCGCTGCCGCGCAGAAGATCGCCGACGACGCTGCTGCCGAAACTGCCAAGTTGCAGAAAACCCAGCAGGACGAAGCAGCCATCACTGGCCGCGTTGAACTGTTGACCAAGATCAAACCGTTGCTCGGCGACAAGTTTGATACGAAGAAGAGCAACAAAGAACTTCTGGTTCTTGCGTTTGCGGATTCCGTTACAGGTGCTGCGGACAAGTCGGAAGACTATCTGCTGGCGTGTCTGGATGCGGAGCTGGACGCTCGGGCTAAAGGAACGGTTCGAATTGGTGATGCGGCTACGGCACCGGTCGGTGCAGTGCACGTCAAAGCCATTGTCTAATTAAAAAAGAAAGAGAAGGAGTAGACAAATGTCAAAGCCTCAGATTCAAAGTGTATATCCCAGCGAGCAGGAACGCGGGCAGATTGGTGCGTTGTCGCGTCCGTCGAATCCGTATACTGCGGACATCATCACGATTGGTGCTAATGGTGCCGGTCTGCGTCCAGGGGACGCGTTCAAAGTGGTTGCCAACGAAGCCGTCAAGCTGACGAACCTCGCTGACTCCGTAAACGCAGAAGGCGTAATCCTTTTCGAATACGGTACCATCAATCAGGATCTCGTCGGTGGCGTGCAGAACGCTCAGGGCATCGAGTATGCCGAAGGCGATACGGTCAAGTACCTGAAGACCGGCGACGTATTCGTTATTGCTGGTGGGGAACTGGATCTCGGTGAAGAAGTTGGATTCGATCCGGTTGACCACACTTGGAAAGCCACTTCCAATGACCTGCGTTCGATGCGTGCCTCCCGCTATGTGGCTGCAGACGGCGACGTGATGGAAGTCACGCTTGGTTCGTACCTGTCCACCGGCGATGTCTCGGCTCTGGAAGCTCGTGTTGACGATCTCGATACCCCAGACACCGGACGTGTTGCAGTGCTTGAAGCACAAGCTGCTGTCCTCGAATCCCTCGAAACGTTTATCGCTGAAGACGCGGCGTTCGTTGTCGGTGCCGAAGGAACGGACACGGTTAACGTGGGTGTGACTCTTCTGGATGCGAACGATGATCCGATTGCTGCAGTGCAGAACGTGGTCGTCTTCCTTTCGGATGCAAGCACTGGCCTTGGGGTTGTTGCAAATGCTCCGTCCGGTGGACTGGCAATTGGAACCGACGGACTGATCATCGCTCCGTTGACCGCAGGCAAGGTTGTCTTGGTTCAATCGAAAGCGGATGGTAAGTTCGACATCACCGTCACCGAAGCTGGAACGGATACGTTCTACATGGTGGTCGTGCTTCCGAACGGACGTCAGGTTGTTTCTGGCGCACTTTCGTTCGCTGCATAATCTCAAGTAACTGAAAAGAAAGAAGAGGAAAAAGAATGAATATCTTCGGTAGAGAAATTGAAGACTATCCGATCTTCCGCGATGCGTTCCCGCAAGGATACACTCGCGCTCAGA
>JBAYVX010000211.1:0-3379 GCA_041674365.1 Kiritimatiellales bacterium
AGAGCAAAGCCAGGCCGGTGCGCAAGGCGGGTCATTCCCGATTGGGCAGTCGGCGACCGGCCAGCCGCCGTTGCCTGGCGATGCTTCTGGTCAAGATTTGGCCGCGCAAATGGGCGGCATGAACGCTGGCTCGCCCGTGCCAGCATCAGCAGAAACCGCGTCTTTGCCCGAAGGCGCATAGGAGAAAAGTAATGAAAGTAGAAGAAGGCGATACGCCCATCGCCGCCGATGCCCAAGTGCCCGAAACGACAGAACAGCAAACGGCTACATTGCCCGATGCGCCCGTGAGCGAGATAGACACTCTCAAGGCTGAAACTGCTACGTTGCGTGAACAGCTCAAGGCGGTGGAAGCGGAGAAGGTGGCAACCGCGCAGCGACTGAAAGACAATCAGGAATATATCAGCCGAACGCGGAATGTCGAGAAGGTTACGGAACAACCTAAGCCTCAAAAGACGCTTGACGATTACTTGGAAGAAGTAACCAAGAAGTTTGAGGACGATCCCAAAGAAGGGTTGAAGAAGGTTATCCGTGACATTGCGTATGACCGAGACTTGGAGCGAACGGAGTATGCGAAAAACGTCGCACAAGCCGAGGAACGAGCGTTCAAAAAGATGTTGGCAATCAATCCTGAATCCAACAAGGTTCTTAAGGAGATTGAGAAGTTTGACGCGGAATGCCCCGATATGCAAGGGCTTTCGTTTGAACGCAAAGTAGAATTTATTAACTTACGAAACGGTGGCAACAAGCAACGCGAAACCGAAAACCGCGAGAAGGTAAATAGGGAGGCTAATTTGGCTGGTGGTGTCGGCGGAAGTGGCGTAAGGGGGGGCGGTCAAAAGATTCCTTCATGGGTAAATGATCCGCAGGTTGTCAAGGATGCTCAGGGTAGGTTTGCGAATAAGCAGGAATTGCTTAATTATGCAGACCCTAGTAGAGCCAAGGAAATGTACGAACGCAAACTTGCACAGCAACGGAACGCTTAATTCAACCAAAGGAAAACACCATGAGCGATATTGAAAAAACAACCGCCGAAACTGTTGAAACCGAATCGAAGAAACGTGGCAACCCGAATTGGGGCAAGAAGAAGGATAATATTATCCGTGCATCAGTAACATCGGAAAGTGCGCCGAAGGACATCTGGCATGTTGGCAACAAGGAAAAGGGGATGCACTACGTTTGGGCGCGGAAATCGAATGACGTTGAAATGAATGACTTTGCTCATAAGCAGTACGCTCCGGCCAAGGGAAATGAAACGATTATGGGGGACCCGTTCCAGGCCGTTAAAGATACAACCGGAGAAACGAAGGAACGCGGAGACCGTATATTGATGAAATGCCGACAGGCACTAGTTGATGCCCGTGAACAAGAACGCTCCGGCAGATATGTGGGAGCAAAGGAAGCCTCTCAGAATGATGCCCGCAAGATGAGTGGCAAGGGTGTGGTGGTGCAGTCTGAAACCGAAGTGTCAACGAAACGTGAAAGTTTGGAGGAATAATTATGGCAGCCAAAGTATTACGACCCATTTCTATTTATGTTCAGCAAGGCAAGGAGGGAGTTACTATTGAGAACGCCGTAGGCGAAGATGCGAGCGAAAGCTGGAAGGCTGGTGCGCCTATCTCTCGTGAAACTGGCTCGACTGGTTCCATTGTGGAGTGGCCGGGCGGAACTGATGCGACGCTGCCTATTGGTATTGCCGCCAAGGACGCCACTGGTGTAACTGGTGCTGCGGTTCCTCATTACGAAGCCAACGATTACAACCTTTTTGAGATGTCAATGGTTGCCGATACTGGCACGGCTACTCTGGCCGCAGCTAATCTTGGCACCGCATATTCGCTTATCAAGGTCAGTTCCGGTAATTGGTATGTTGACCAGAGCGATGTAACAACCAAGTTGGTCGAAGTGGTTGGTTTTATTGATGCGGTTGGCGACACCAATCCGCGAGTGATTTGCCGGTTCATTGGCGATCACCAAGGAAACGTATTGCAGTCATAATTGGACTTAAACGCATTGCCCGATGCGTGATTATTGCCCGTTTGGTCGTTCTATATTGCGCCCACAATAAGAACGATGTGTGTTTGAAACGAAACGAAAATATGGAGAAAAAATATGGCTACGACAAGAGTTAAACGCACACTCTCTATTTACCGACAGGAAGGTAAAGACGGAGTGATTGTTGATAAGACCAGCGCTGTTGGCGAAGCCGCCAGCGGTGATTGGTTGGCTGGTGCGCCGCTCGAATATACTGCCGGGACTATCGAAGACCTGGCGACTGGCGGGGCTGATACTGGCAAGGTTATCGGTATTGCCGTGAAGAATGCTACCGGTACTACCGGCGCTGCGGTTCCGTACTACGAGGCTAATGACTATAACCTATTCGAGGGTTCGTTAGTTGATGGTACTGGAGATCACGTGCTCGCGGCTTCCGACATCGGTGCTATCTATGGCCTCATTGACGCTGGCGGAGCTGGTGCGGCGAAGTGGTACGTGGACTATAGCAATACGACTCAAGATAAAGTCGTAATTGTTGGTTGCGTTGATCCGATTGGTGATACCAATGCTCGCGTCATCTTCCGGTTCATCGGTGGTATGCAGGCTCGCGTATTGCAGTCCTAAACGATAGTGTTCAAAGTTCAAAGAAGGAAATAAGTTATGGCTATTTTATCTGCTAACATGGCGAACCTTTTTGATGCTCGCATCAACAAAGCGTTCTATGATTACCTTGGCAAGTATCCTGAGGAATACACCAAGTGGTGCGAAACTATGGGTTCGACGAAACAGTACGAGAAGGTTTCTCTGTACGGCGAACTGCCGATGCCTGCGGCCCTGGGTGAGTACGAAAACGCTCCGGAAACCAGCTTCAAGCAGGGTCCGGCTCGTACTTGGACGCATGTTAAGTACGGCTTCACGCTGATCGCCTCCGAGGAATGCCTTGAAGACGAACTGTTCCCGGTGGTCGAAAGCGCCGCTGGCAAGATGGGTACGGCGATGAAACACCGCATTGAGACTCAGGGCGCTTATGACCTGAACAATGCGTTCGTTACGGTCAATACGGTTGGCGCGAGCGATACTGCTGACGAAACTCTGATTGCCACTTCACACGCTACCTTCACGGGCGCGGGTGGTGCGGCTCAGGCGAATCGTCCTTCGACCGACGTGACGTTGGGTTCTGATTCTCTGTGGGCGGGTGTTACCAACTTCGCTGGTCTGAAAGATCACGAAGGCAATCCGATCATGGCGATCCCCAAACTGCTCGTCATTCCGGCGGCTCTCGAACGTACGGCTATCGAAATCCTTCGGTCTGCTGATGCTCCGTATAAGAGCACGTTTGAAACCAACGCGATTCGTGTTAAAGGTTTGGATTATGTCATCGGGCATTACC
>JBAYVX010000212.1:0-3342 GCA_041674365.1 Kiritimatiellales bacterium
AAACATTTTAAATCGTAATCCGTAATCCAGAACATCCTGCCTGAAGGTTCTCATGAAAAAGAAAAGCACACTGAAAAGCGGCAAGCCGCTGCCCGATTTGCATTATCTCTACGAAGCATCCGTTCAAGGGGTGGAAACCGACCTCGATTTCGCCGCGCGCGTTTTTAAGAACAAACGCAAACGCAAACCGAACGATCTGCGCGAGGACTTCTGCGGTACCGCCGCCCTCGCCTGCGAGTGGGTAAAGCGTTCGCCGAAGCACCGTGCGTGGGGCGTAGACATTGACCTCCCGACGCTCGATTGGGGAATTGCCCATAATGTGGCGAAACTCGACCCGCAAGCAGGAGAACTGAAGCTGCTCTGCGCCGATGTGCTTCAGGTGAAAACCCCGCCGGTTGAGCTGGTGATAGCGCTTAATTTTTCCTACTGCGTTTTTAAAACGCGCGAGCTGCTGCGCACCTATTTCAAGCAGGTGCGCAAGGCGCTCAAAAAAGACGGTATGTTCGTGATGGATATCTACGGCGGCACAGAAGCGGTCGGCACCAAGCTCGAGCCACGCAAAGTGGCCGCATTCACCGCAGCCGACGGAACCAAGGTGCCTGCCTTCCAATACATTTGGGATCAGGCAGAATACAACGTGATCGATCATCATGTTGTGAATTACATTCATTTCAAAATTCCGGGCATAGGAAAAGTTGAGCGAGCCTTCACGTACGACTGGCGGCTCTGGACACTGCCGGAACTGCAGGAGCTGCTGATCGAGGCCGGATTCAAGTCCGCAGAGATTTATTTGCATGACTGGACCAAAGACGGCGAGTCCGACGACATCTACCGTCGCCGCACAACATATGAAAACGCCCTCGGCTGGGTTGCCTATGTCGTCGGCATCAAATAGCGACTTTCAGGCGTAGGCCTGACAGCCCTCTGGCAGGATTTTTCAATCCCGCCGCCACCTTCCAGCGTTGCGCCTCAAACGTGAAAACTTCGAAAAAACACTCTTTTATAGGGGTGTTTTACCAAAAACACCCCTATAAAACCGGAATCTCAGCTGTAGGAAAATCCCCCACATTTCTTCACATTTAAGTTTACATCATTTTTGCATCTACTGATAATAGAGACGTAGGCGACAAAGAAGGAAGGAAGGTGCAGGATGAAAATTGTAGCAGCGGTTGACTTCTCAACAGCAACAGAGTGCATTCTGAAAGCTGCGAAAGACTATGCAAAAATATTGGATGCAGAAGTCTATCTGGTTCATGTCGAACCACCGGAATCAGTCGATTATGACTGCGACAGATCGTGCATCTGTGCACGTGACGTAAAAATTGAATCCGTAAGGTTGCAGAAAAATGCCAAGGTGCTGCAAAGGAACGGCATAAAAGCTATCCCGGTTTTACTGGAAGGAGCCATCGGTAAAACCATCCTGGATGAAACAGTCCGGCTCGAAGCCGACCTGATTATTGCAGGAACACACGGACACGGCCTTTTCCATAACCGGCTGGTCGGCAGTACCAGCGAAGAAATCCTTCGTAAATCGAAAATTCCGGTTCTGCTGATTCCCTCAAAAAGCTGAACCTCCCGCATCTGAAACCGGATTTTGCAGAGTCTTGGGTTTCAGATGAATATCGGTTCTTTTCCGAATGCCGCGGCCATTTTCCAAAGGTTGGAAAAGTCAACCCCCAAATCGCCACAAACCCCTTTAAATCCGGTGATTTTTTTACTTTTTTTACCCCTTTTTTATCGCCCGTTTTCCGGCGTTTCTGTAATATGTGCTCTTTAGAATTTGAGCAGGAAAAGGAGCCTTATGTCTGACGAGAAACGCAAGTCGCAAAACCCGGATTCCAAAGGGTATGGCGCAGATCATATTACCGTTCTGGAAGGCATCGCCGCCGTCCGCAAACGCCCATCCATGTACATCGGCGACACAGGCAGCCGCGGCTATCATCACTTGGTTTACGAGGTCGTGGACAACTCCATCGACGAGTCGCTCGCCGGTTATTGTTCCAATATTGAAGTCTGCATTAATGACGACGGCTCTCTCTCTGTAACCGACGACGGACGCGGCATTCCGGTCGATATGCACAAAACCGAAGGTAAGCCCGCCGTGACGGTGGTGCTGACGGTTCTCCACGCGGGCGGTAAGTTTGATTCGGATACCTATAAGGTTTCCGGCGGGTTGCACGGCGTCGGCGTTTCCTGCGTGAACGCCCTTTCCGAATGGCTGGAAGTGGAAGTGAAGCGCGACGGCTTTATCCATCATCAGCGCTTTGAAAAAGGGGTTGAAGTAACCGAGCTGGTTAAGATCGGTAAGACGCCGGATACCGGCACCAAGGTGACCTTTTTCCCCGATATGAGCATTTTCACGCACACCGGCGGGTTTCAGTGGGATATCCTCGCCTCGCGTCTGCGCGAACTGGCATTCCTCAACCGCGGCACGAAGATCGTCCTCAAAGAAGATGCAACCGGCCGTGAAGAAATTTTCCAGTATGAAGGCGGCATTCAGGAGTTCGTAAAGCATCTCAATAAAAACAAAGCACCGATGCACCCGGATGTGATTTATTTTGAGCGAGAGAAGGATCATGTCGTCGTGGAAATTGCGATGCAGTATTCCGATGCCTACACCGAAACGATTTTTTCCTTTGCCAACAACATTAACACATTTGAAGGCGGAACACATCTCTCGGGATTTCGCGCGGCACTGACCCGCACGGTTAATCAATACGCCAAAAACAACAAGTTGATCAAAGATGATAAGCAGGCGATAGGCGGCGACGATATCCGCGAAGGCATCACCGCCGTTCTCAGTGTCAAACTCTCCGATCCGCAGTTCGAGGGACAAACCAAAACCAAGCTCGGCAACGGTGATATCGAAGGGATCGTCCAGCAGATCGTCAATGATGAGCTGGGAACCTACTTTGAGGAAAATCCGTCGGTGGCCCGCACGATTATCGAAAAAGCGGTTGTTGCGGCGCGCGCGCGCAGCGCGGCGCGCAAAGCCCGCGACCTCGCCCGCCGTAAAGGCGCACTGGAAAGCAGCGGATTGCCCGGCAAACTGGCTGACTGTTCCAGCCGCGACCCCGCTCTCACCGAACTGTTCATCGTAGAAGGTGACTCCGCAGGCGGTTCGGCCAAACAAGGCCGCGAACGCGAGTATCAGGCGATTCTCCCGGTAAAGGGTAAAGTCATCAATGTCGAAAAAGCCCGTCTGGACAAGGTGCTGAACAACGACGAAATCCGCACAATGATCACGGCGATCGGAACCGGTATCGGCGCGGATGATTTCAACATTGAAAAGGCGCGCTACCACAAGATCATCATCATGACCGACGCCGACGTCGACGGAGC
>JBAYVX010000213.1:0-3318 GCA_041674365.1 Kiritimatiellales bacterium
TCGATTAATGAAGCGGTCGAAATTGCCAAGGCCTATATCAGCAAAGAATCCGGACGTTTTGTAAACGGAGTGCTCGACCGGATTCAAAAGGATCTCGACCGGCCGTCGCGCACACACAAACCGCAATGAGTCTTCATGAACCATTCATGCAACGGGCGCTCGCGCTGGCACGGCGCGGGGAAGGGCTGACGCGGCCTAATCCGCCCGTTGGTGCCGTGCTGGTTCAGAATGGAAAAATCATCGCCGAAGGCTTTCACAAAAAGGCCGGATTGGATCACGCTGAGCGCGCCTGTCTTAAAAACCTAAAGCCTAAAGCCCAAAGTCTAAGGTCTTCTACTCTCTATGTGTCGCTTGAACCTTGTTCAACGACCGGTCGCACACCGCCTTGCACCGATCTGATTCTGGAGCGCGGAATTAAAAAAGTTGTGATCGGCGCGAAAGATCCAAATCCGGCGCATTCCGGGCGGGGTATCCGCATTTTGCGCCGCGCGGGAGTCGAGGTGATCACCGGCGTCTGCCGCGCCGAGGCTGAGGCGCTAATTGCTCCATTTGCCAAACGGATTCTGACCGGTATGCCCTATGTGACGCTTAAGCTGGCATCCACGATTGACGGGCGCATTGCCGATGCTTCCGGAAAATCAAAATGGATTACCGGCCCGCAGGCGCGGGTTAAAGTGCAGGCGCTCCGCCGCTCCGCCGATGCCATCATGGTTGGCGCCGGAACCGTGCGAGTGGATAATCCTTCGCTTCTGCCGCGTCCTTCCAAAGGTCGGAACCCGTGGCGCGTGATTATCGGTTCAAACGTTCCGGCGAATGCCAAAGTGTTTTGTGATGAGGCGGCGGAGTGGACGCTGGTGATGAACGGACCGCTCAAAACGATTCTGGAAGAGCTCGGCAGGCGCGGCGTGATGCATGTGCTGTGCGAAGGCGGCGGAGAGCTGGCCGGCTCGCTGATGCGCGCCGGGCTGGTGGACGAGTTTGCGTTGTTTATCGCACCGGCGGTACTCGGAGGCGGGGGGGTTCCAATGTTTGGAAAAATGGGATGGCCATTGACTAAAATGCCGCTTTTACATTTCCAAACCTTGGAAAAATGCGGAAAAGATGTTTTCATACGGGCTAACCCCGTCAGGAGAAGATGATGTTTACAGGGATTATTCAGCGGCTCGGAACAATTGTTGATGTCAAAATGCACGGCGCGGCCGGACGCATTACGCTGAAGCCGAACCGTCCGTTTGATGCTCCGGTGAATTTAGGCGACAGCATTGCTGTAAACGGAGCCTGTCTGACCGTTGCGGCGTTTGACGGCGACTGTTTCTGTTTCGATGTACTCACGGAAACTTTTGACAAAACAAACCTCGGTGAAAAAAAAACTGGTTCAATGGTGAATCTGGAGCGCGCACTGGCGCTGGGTGATACGCTTGGCGGACACATTGTAACCGGCCATGTCGATGGCACCGGATGGATACGGCGGATCGATCAAATTGACCGAGATTGGAAATTTGAAATCGAATGTGCACAGAACCTGCTTATGTTAATGGTGTACAAGGGTTCAATTGCGATTGACGGGATTTCCCTGACGGTTGCGGAGCTGAAGGACGATGGATTTGTCGTTCATATTATTCCGCATACGCTGGAAGAAACCGATATGTCGGAATTTAAGCCCGGAACCAAGGTGAATCTGGAGTCCGACATCCTAGGGAAACACGTTCAGCGCATTCTTGAGTTTGGCGGAGGACAGGATTACCGTGTCAGTTTTGAGAATAAATAACAGGAAACCCCCTCATGGAATTAAAAAAGATTCTGCTGGTTGATGATGAAGAGGCAATTCGCCGGATGACCCGTGTTGTATTGGGCGGTGAGTTGTACGAGTTCGCCGAAGCTACCAATGGTCTGGAGGCTCAGGCGATGCTCGAGAAACAGAAGTTCGATCTGGTCATCAGCGACGTCATCATGCCCGACTGTGATGGTATCGAACTGGTTATGGCGATCCGTCGCAAGTTACCGGATATCAAGGTGATCATCATGTCCGGCGGTGGACGCGTCCGGGCGGGCCATTATCTCGATTTGGCCAAAAAACTTGGCGCGGCCAGAGTATTTGAAAAACCATTCGACACCGCAGCGCTTCGTCAGGCCGTTCAGGAACTGCTCAGCTAACGATACAAAACAGGAAAAGCATGAAGGAAACCGATCTGCTCAAACTTTTTGAGGAAACTCAGGCACTGCTTAACGGTCATTTTGAACTTCGCTCCGGGCTTCACTCCAACCGCTTTTTTCAGTGCGCACTGCTGTTGCAGTATCCGCGCATTGCCGAACAGGTTTGTGTGGCTCTGGTTGATAAAATGAAAGCCGTCCTCGGCGACCTGGAGGTCGATACGGTGATCTCTCCGGCGCTCGGTGGTATTCCGGTCGGACACGAAATCGCCCGCGCGCTCGGCACCCGGTTTATTTTTGCGGAAAAGAATACGGAAAAAATGCTGACCATGCGCCGGTTCACGATCAAAAAAGGTGAGCGCTTTCTGGTGGCGGAAGATGTGATTACACGCGGTGGACGTGTTCAGGAAACGATCGACATCGTTACGCAGCACGGCGGCATTGTGAAAGCGGTCGGCGTACTCGTTAACCGCAGTGGCGGTAAGGCAAAGTTTAACTATCCGACCGTCAGTCTGCTGGACATCGAACCGGTCACCTGGGAGCCTGCTGAGTGTCCTCTTTGCAAACAAAGGCTGCCGCTGGTTCACCCCGGAAGCTGACCGCATTTCCTTCAGAAATACGGTAATTTTAAAAGTCGAAATACCCAATTGCTTCGACTTCGTTTTTCAGGATTTGTGATTTCTTCGGGCCTGGGTATTTCGTCATTCGATTCCTTTCCCTTTTGGGTTGTCGAAAACGGTTTGCCGCCGTATTCTCCACGCTCAATTTTGTTCTATTTGAGTCGACAAGGGAGAAACTGGCTATGGCGCATCCGCTCGAGGCACTTTTGGTATTGCAGGAAAAAGACCGCAAAATCGCAAAACTCCAACGCGAAATCCGCGACATTCCCGCCCGCAAGGCTGACATCGACAAACAGCTTGAAGGCGCCAAAACCAAACTCATGCAAGCCCGCGAAGCGCTGAAGAAAGTCACTGCCGACCTTAAACAGCTCGAAGTCGAAGCCGAAGCCCATCGCGAAAAGATCCTCAAATATAAACAGCAGCAGATGGAAGCGAAGACCAACGACCAGTATCGCGCCTTCCTTCAGGAAATCGCCGCAGCCGAAAAACTGATTTCCGGACTCGAAGACCGCGAAATCGTGCTGATGGAACATGCTGAATCGGCCAA
>JBAYVX010000214.1:0-3312 GCA_041674365.1 Kiritimatiellales bacterium
CGCCGACGCCTCGACCCGCACGGGCGCATGGGAAAAATCCAAATTCATGGGCCGCGAAGTCACCGGAAAGACTGTCGGTATCGTCGGGCTCGGCGCCATCGGCAAGCTGGTCGCCAAGCGCCTCAGCGGCTTTGAGTGCAAAATTCTTGCCTTCGACCCGATTCTCTCTGAAGAAGCCGCCGCACGCATCGGCGCTAAACTGGTCTCACTGAAAGACCTCTTCGCGCAGAGCGACTACGTCTCGCTCCACATCCCCGAAAATGAACACACCAAAGGTCTCATCAATAAGGAACTGTTCAGCATCATGAAAAAAGGTGCCACCTTGATTAACTGCGCCCGCTCCGGCGTTGTTAACGAAAACGACCTGCGTGCCATCAAGGCCGAAAAAGGCCTGCGCTTCCTCAATGACGTTTATCCGAAAGATGCCGAAGGCCCCAAGACCGTCACCGACATCGCCGACATCATGGTGCCGCATCTCGGCGCTTCGACCAAAGAAGCCAACTTCAACGCCGCGCAACGCTCGGCCGAACAGCTAATCGACTTCGACAGCAAGGGCGTCACCTCCTATATCGTCAACCGCGACATTCCGGAAGGTCTCGACGAAGCCTACGCCGAACTCACCCATACCATCACCACGCTGGCCCGCGCCATGATCGGTGCCGACACTAAGCTCAGCCGCATCGAAGCCAGCTTCTACGGCGATCTGCAGCGCTTCGGTAAATGGCTCGCCGTTCCGGTCGTCTGTGCTCTCAGCGACGAGTTTGACCGCTCCATGGATCCGAAAGCCGCCATCGCCTTTCTAAAAGATATGGGCATTGAGTATTCCGTCCGTGAACCCGACGAAAGCAAAGGCTACGGCAACTCCATCACCATCGACCTCATGGCCAGCATCGACAAAGACAACCTGCGCCGCATCAGCGTACGCGGAACCGTTGCCGAAGGCATCATGATGATCTCGCGCATCGGCAACTTCGACAAACTCTACTTTGAGCCCAGCGGACATCTCGCCCTCTTCACCTATATGGATCGCCCCGGCGTCCTCAGCGAAATCGCCGGTGCCATGGCCAAAGAAGGCATTAACATCGACGACGTGCGCAACCCGCATGACAAGAGCGGCGAACGCTCCATCGCCATTCTCAAAGTCAGCCAGCCGGTTCCTGGAAAGGTACTTGCTAAAGTTGCCGCCAAGATCGAAGCCATCAACTTCTGCTCCGTTTCGTTTTAAATCTGAACGTTTCGGTACCGCGCCTGTCTTTCTGCATAACAGGAAAGGAAAAGGAACGTATGTTAAAAGACATCCTCTTTATGGCGGCAGTGCTTCTTCTCTTCAGTTCGTGCGTCAGCCGGTCCATCACCACAGATGCCGGATTTGATACCGCCGGACGCGCGGGAAAAGTCACCACAACTAAAACGGTCTGGTTTTGGGACAAGGATTTTGAGAATCCCTGATTCCGGGAACTTCCGGTTTTCCAACATTTGGAAAAATCATTCCTGAAGAGAAATCCGTTGTTTCGCAGCGAGCAGTTCGGCGTCTGCAGCAGCAAAAAGATTTTCCGCTGGAAGCGCAGCGGCTCCGGCGGAAGCGCTGAGTTTCCAATCCTTGGAAGATTTTGTTCCAAGGGTTGGAAAAATCCCGCCGGTTTTTTCCAACCCTTGGAAAAAGCGGTTCAAAAAGTTCCTACCCTTGGAAAGTCCGGTTTCGGGAAGAATGACGGCAAATTCGTCACCGCCGACGCGGCAGACGATATCGGCTTTGCGCGCAGTTTTCTGCAGGAGTTTAGTAAAGGTGCGGAGCACTTCGTCCCCGGCCAAATGCCCGCAGGTGTCATTGACGGTTTTAAAGTTGTCCAGATCGAAAAGGATCAAGCTTAGTTCACGGTTGTAGCGCCGGGCGGTTTCAATGTTTTGTGCGAGGGCTTCGTCAAAAAAGCGACGGTTATAAAGTCCGGTAAGGGAATCACGTACAGCCTGCTCAGCGAGGTCGGCGGCAAGTGCACGTACATCGGCGGGAGCACCGATTTCCACGAGACGCTGTTGGAGGCGGTCAGGCATGGTGCGTTAGCAGAAAAAGTTGCGCGTAGAGCCATGAGATAAATTCCATCACCACGTGCTTAAAGCCTGCGCTGTGACGGTACCAGTGCTTAAGGTTGTAACGCGGCGGCTCAACGGAGATCACGCCAAGAGGATAATCTTTACCGAAAACGACACGGAACATGAGATAGGAGCGGCGAGAGTGCGCACCAATCGTGTAGAGATTGGCAGATTTGCCAAAGAGACCCAGTTCTTCAAGCCGCTTGCGGGCGGCCTGTGCGGAAACATAGGTGCGGTCGCGTTGTGTCTCAGGAGCCGGAATGGTGACAATCTGTTCCGCCGGAATTCCATATTCAATCAGGCGCGCAGTGCCGAGTTCGGCATAATTTTCGTACTGAAGAATTTTCTGCCCGAAACCGATCGGCCCTCCAGTGGTGACCACAATCTGTCCTAGATGAATCGCTTTGGCCGCCTCTTTAAGTTCGGCATCGGCCAACCAGCCTTCAATGATGACCATTCCGGCATTCTGAACCGGATGTTGTTGCGCCAGAAATTGATACAGATGTCGCGTTACACTATAAAATAGACCGGAAAAGAGAAGGATGAGCAGAATCAGACCCTGACGGGTCGGCAACCAGATTTCTTTTTTGCGGAAAAATTTCACGGAGATGTAGGTATAGCCTTTCGAAGGGTTCAGAACAATTCCTATCTTTTTACAGAAAACTTTCGGCAGAGATGTTGACACGGGGGTACCCCTCGTATATTTTCCCCGCCTTGCATTTGAACCGGAAAGATTTCTAATGAAGACATTTGTAGCAAATGAAAATGATGTGAAGCGCGACTGGTATGTGATCGACGCCGCGGACAAGTCCACCGGCCGTCTGGCTGTATTTATTGCCGACCTTCTGCGCGGCCGCAACAAACCGACCTATACCCCGCACGTGGACACAGGCGCGTTCGTGGTGGTCATCAACGCCGAAAAGGTGAAGCTGACCGGTAATAAGGAAGAAGGAAAAATTTATCAGGACTACAGCGGATTCAGCAGCGGCTTGAAACATCGCACCGCCGCGACCATCCGTGAAAAGAATCCGACCCGCATCATCATGCAGGCTGTCGAGGGAATGCTCCCCGACAACCGCCTGATGCGCAAAACGATCACCCGCCTGAAAGTTTACACCGGACCGAACCACCCGCACACGGCGCAGAAGGTTCAGACCATCGAATTTAAAGGCTAAAAGGAGTACAACGTGGTAGCAGCTAAAAAAGTGGAACAGATTGCCG